>NZ_JAYFSK010000008.1:0-75934 GCF_041464035.1 Acinetobacter sp. AL9
TCTCCAGTCAGTGCTTGTCCTGACTGGAGTTGTTTTAAGGCTGTTTCAAAATCAAATGTAGTTGCCATAATGCATCATTCCTGTTTTTAACAGTTTAAGGAAATGACACAGTTTTTTGAACACTACCAAATACTTGGTTACACGCTCTTCAAACATGATACTAAAGCGATTCATGGCAGCTTTCCAATTCTGAATAGGCATCGTCCATTTTTTGCTTGCTGCCATAATTGCTAAATATACCACCTTTTTCACGGAATCATCAGTTGGGAAGATTTTTCTTTTCTTGGTTGCATGGCGGATAACGCTGTTCAATGATTCAATCGCATTCGTCGTGTAAATCGCTTTGCGAATATCCATAGAGTAAGCGAAGAACGTGTTGAGATTCGACCAGTTGGCAAGCCATGACTTGCTGATTTGAGGATACTTCTCATCCCATTTTTGTCCAAATTCATCTAAAGCCTGTAAGGCTGCGTCTTCTGTAACAGCTTGATATATCTTTTTTAAATCGGCTGTGACAGCTTTGTAGTCTTTCCAACTCACATATTTAAGGTTGTTGCGTACCATGTGGATGATACACAACTGAATATGCGTATCAGGGTAAATTGTATTGATCGCATCAGGAAAGCCTTTCAGTCCATCTACGCAGGCAATCAGAATATCCTTTAAACCACGATTTTTCAGTTCTGTAAGGACTGAGAGCCAAAATTTAGAACCTTCGTTTTCTGACATCCACATACCTAATAAGTCTTTCTGTCCGTCTGTATTGACACCTAATGCTAGATACACCGCTTTGTTAATAATCGTACTATCTTGACGCACTTTCACGACGATACAATCCATATAGACAATAGGATAAAGGGCATCCAATGGTCGATTTTGCCATTCTATTACTTGTTCTTTAACTGCATCCGTCACTTTGGAAATAAGCGTTGGGGAGACGTCCGCATCGTACATTTCCTTGAATGTGGCAACAATATCTCGTGTCGTCATGCCTTTGGCGTATAGGGATAGGATTTGGCTATCCATTTGTGTGATACGCCTTGCGAAGCGCTGCTTCTCATCTTCTTGATCAGCTGGGGCTCAAAAGTGCCATCACGATCTCTAGGCGTGTCTAGTTCAAATTCACCATCATCAGTAAATAGCCGTTTTGTTGTATAGCCATTACGTGTATTTTTGCCTATACGAGGACTATTCTTCTCATAGCCTAAATGTTCAGTCAGTTCAGCATTGAGTGCAGTTTCAACGGTGAGTTTCTTTAGAGCTTTACTGAAATTATTCAGGTCAGCTTCTGTTTTTAAGTTCTTGGCAAATTCTTTTGCCAATGCCAGCATTGCTTCATCTTTCATGGTAAACACCTGTGTTGCCCCCAACAGCGTTGAGGGATAGTTTAAGCGTTTACACAGTTTTATTTACAGTCTCGGGTGAGGATGTCAAGCACCAAACAGCCATCACCAAAAGGTTCGCTCAGGCTAATCCCAGGCAGTTATGTTGCAACACTTGCTGCAATTTGATGCAGTGATGACTGTGTTTGTGCCACTTATTTTCTCCTAAAAAGTTTATCCTGTGGATAACCACAGCTTTTTCCACAGAAAATGTGTATAACTTTGCTGGAATTTTAAACGTCCTTTGGCGAGTGCGTTGGTATTAAGATGAACAACTCACCATCACTTCTGGCACATCACTTGGTAAAGGTGCTAAATCTTCAGGTTTTTCCAATGCTGTTTGCTGAATATATGGCTGGCTGAGTAAGTTAAATAAACGCTCAACTTCTGAAAAATCATCACGCTCTGCTTGCTCAATCGCCTTTTGTGCCATGTGATTGCGCAAAATATAGTGAGGGTTTACCTGTTGCATTGCAGCATCTAAATCATCGGTGTCTTGATATTCACGAATCTGTAAATACTGCGCTAAAAAGCTTTCCCACTGACGACGATCCAAACAATCATCCAGTATTTCTGTGTATTGTTTATTTTGTAGGCGGATAAAGCTTTGGGTGTAATCCAGTTGCTCACTTTGCAAAATGCGTAAGAAGTTGGTAGCGCAGTCAAAACTGTCTTTGTGGAAACTTGGTAGTCCCATTTTTTCACATAAACCAAGTTTGTAATGCTCTAAAAAAGTCGGTTCAAAATGCTCTAAACATGCTGCCAGTGCTTGTTTCCAGTGTTCTTTCTGATCTGGGTTTTGTTCAAGCGGAATTAAATTGTTCAACCAAACCCACAAATTCCAGTGTGCCACACTCGGTTGTTGTTGGTAGGTATAGCGCCCTTGGTAGTCCGAATGGTTGTTGATCCAGTTCGGGCGAAAACGCTCCATAAAACCATAAGGGCCAAAATCTAAAGTAGAGCCAGTGATATTTAAATTATCGGTATTCATCACACCATGCGCAAAACCGACCAGTTGCCACTTTGCAATCATGATAGCGGTACGTTGAATGACTTTCGTAGCAAAAGCGAGTATCGGCTGTTCGGTTGCCAAGCATTCTGGGTAGTGCCATTCAATACACTTTTGCACAAATTCAGGCAGTAATTCAGGTTGATAATGATTGATCCATTCAAAATGTCCCAAGCGAATATGACAGTCTGATGTGCGTAATAGCATTGCGCCAAGTTCTAATTTTTCACGTTGTACACCTTGAGTGGATGAGGTAAATCCAACGGCATTGCTTGATGGCACACCCAGCGCATTTAAAGCATGACCTGCCAAATATTCACGAATCACGGAACGTAATACTGCACGTCCATCGCCCATACGAGAATATGGCGTTGCCCCCGCACCTTTTAAATGCAGGTCAATAGTACGTTGTTGTGTGTCCAAAACTTGCGCAATGAGTAAACCGCGTCCATCTCCCAATTGACCTGCCCACTGACCAAATTGATGTCCTGCATAGACCATTGCCAAAGCAGGAAATTCTTTAAACGTCTTTTGACCACTGCAAATTTCCACCCATTGCTGTTGTTCTTCGGCTGTCCATTGCAGTTCTTTTGCCAATGCTGCATTAAAGTGTCCTGCTTTTGCGCCTTTTAAGGGGAGAGGCTGCTGCATGTGATAAAGACGGGCGGGCAGGGTCGGATAACGCGGATTAAATTGCATGATGATGAAGCGCTTGGCACAAAGTGAGTTTCACTATAGCAAACTTAGACTTTAAAAACTGTAGCCTAACAATGCATAAAGCCCTGAACAGGTCAGGGCTTTCGCAGTGCATCAGAACAGAGGTTTATTCAGATACAGGATTCTTTTTCAGGTTGCGCATCAGCAAGTTCAAGGTTTCACGATGGTGTGAAAGACGCTGTTCAACCAACTGGAATTCAACTTTCAATTTGTCATCCATTTGGTGAATTTTTTCTGCTACAGAAGCTTTTTTCGCCTGAATTTCTTGCTCTTTTAACTTTGCCCAATCGTTCAGGGTTTGGGTAAAGGCATCATATTCTTGCGAAATACGGCTTTTAACTTGGCCAATGTCATCATTTACATTGTGTCCATAGACCGCCAAGTCTTGCTCTGCATATTTAAAACGCATCGCCAATTCTGCTTTTTTAATATTAAAGCTTGGAATACGACGCAAGTTTTTCGCTAGGCCTAACTTCGAGCATGTCCAAATTAACCATTTAGTTGGGTCATATTGCCACCATTTTACGCCATTACGATAATCATACTGGAAAATGTGGTGATAGTTATGATAACCCTCGCCCCAAGTGGCAATTGCTAACCAGAAGTTATCACGCGCGGTATTTTCGTCAGTATAAGGACGCGAACCCCACATGTGGCACAGCGAGTTAATAAAGAAGGTAACATGGTGGCTTAAAATCAGACGCATTAAACCGCCCAATAACAACACGCCCCACATATCGCCCACAGCCCAACCAATTGGCACCAAAATGCCAACGTGAACTGCAATTACGAGCGGAATATAGTATTTGTGTTGGAACATCACCAGTTTGTCATTTAACAAGTCTGGCGCATTTTTAAAGTTTGGCTCTGCGGCAGGATAGTCGCGTAACATCCAGCCCATGTGCGCAAACCAGAAACCATTATTAATTGAATACGGGTCTTTTTCGACATCATCGACATGGCGGTGATGGGTACGGTGACCTGAACCCCAGAACAAAATACTGTTCTGAACGGCAAATGTTCCCATAATCATTAAAATGATTTTCAAGGGAAGGGTAGCTTCATAAGCACGGTGTGCCCATAAGCGGTGATAACCTGCTGTAATACCCAAGCTACTTACGCCAAGTAATACAAACATGCTGATCCAAGCGGCAAGGCTAAAATCATGGTGATAGGCATACCAAGGAATCGCGATCACTGCAACAATAGGTAAGAAAACCAGTGCAAAGATGGCAATCCAGTTGATTGGGGCTTTGGGTAAGGGAGCATTCATCTCCAACAGCACTCCTAGAACCTTGGGAGGTATAAATGGACGCTTAATCCTTTATAAAGCTATGACCGATCTGTAGATTCAAATCATAGTATTAAGTTTTATAGGGATTAATTTTTTCGCATATTAGCATGAGCGTATTCACGATCACAGCATTATTGTACAGTTGTATTGTACTGGGTGGTAACAGAATATAATGGCTTCTGCGAGATTTTACGGAGATATGGTATTCGGCAGCCAAACAAGCACAATAAATCAATTATTTATCTAACAAAATATTTGAGGTTGTGCCGCTTACAAGTGTTGCATCATCAGTTTAGGATAATCGGTAATTAAACCTTGAACACCCAAATCTTTAAGCTGTTTGGCACGTTCAATTTGGTTGACTGTCCAAACACTGATATTCAGTTGGGCTTGTTGTGTGGCCTGAATGAGTGCATTGGTTGCGAGTTCATTCATCCAACCAATTTGGCAACAGCCTAATGCTAAAGCCTGATCAATGGCTTGATATTGCAGATCATCTTCAACCAATAAACCACGTTTGAAGCGTGATTTTTGTTGTTGCAAGGCCCAATGGATTTTCGGATCAAAACTGGTGATGATGGCGTTGTGCTCAAAACCCTGTAAATGTTGCTCTAAACTTTGGGTAATTTTTTCGGCATCGGCATGCGAGTTGACCGCTTTGACTTCAACTTCAATATGATCAAAATTTTGAATAATGGTCATGGTTTGATTGAGTAGGGGGGTGGTTTCGACTTTATTCCAGTCCGACCACATCACTGCATGGTTATAATGGTTTAAATCTTCCAGACTACATTCATACAACGCTTTGTCTTGTCCTGTGGTGCGGATGAATTGATCATCATGCATAACCACCAAGGCATTGTCTTTGAGTTGACGCACATCAAACTCAACCGCACGAATGCCAATATTTTGAATGTATTCAAAACCACCAAGCGTGTTTTCAGGCGCTTCGCCACGCGCACCACGATGACCAATTATGCGCATAATGTGCCCATGAATTGAAAGTTTGCTTTCATTTTGCAAGTACGACGTGACAAAGAGATGACATCTCTTATTTTGGTCGGATGATGTGAAATTTCAAGCAGCATCCGACGTGATTTTTTAGATGCAAAATCAGGGCTTTATTTTAGTTTCCGATTCTAGAGTGTGATGTCAGTTACCAATACTGTCGTTGATGTTCTTTTGCCATAACACTTCGCTGCCTCCTTCGGCACGTTGCAAGCTGCGAGATGCGACAAATAGCCAGTCAGACAGTCGGTTCAGTAATTGCAAAGACGGTGCCTGAATATTTTGATCACGGTTGTGTACGGTCATTAAACTGCGTTCTGCACGACGACATACGGCACGGGCTTGATGTGCATAACTGCATGCCAATGTACCTGCAGGCAGAATAAATTCTTTGAGCATTGGCAGGCTTTCATTCATGCGGTCAATGTCTTGTTCTAGGAACTCAATCGCAAGTGGTTGTACGAGATGGTAATTGGGGATACAGACTTCACCGCCTAAATCGAATAGCCAGTGCTGAATCAGGCTAAGCGATTTGTCCCAAGTGTTTTTGTCTTGAATGTTGCTATGTGTAATTTGTGAGCGCAATACGCCTATGCAGGCATTGAGTTCATCGACATCGCCCAGTGCATGAATGCGTAAGTCGTCTTTGGCGACACGTGAGCCATCGCCCAGTCCTGTTGTGCCTGAGTCGCCTGTGCGGGTATAAATTTTGCTTAAACGGTGGCCCATAACTTTTCCTTAGGTAGAAATGAAAAAAAGGATAATGCCGGTCAAAACATTATCCATAAACTGCGCTGTTTTATATATTTTTTTGAAGCTGAGAATTAATAACGGAAAGTGACTCCAGCAGAGGCAAAACGACCGCCATTAATGTACCAATCTTCTGGTGAGTTGTCCCAAGAGCTTGCAGCTTTATAGACTTCTCGATATTGCACATCGCCAATGTTCTGAATATTAGTAAAGATTTTAACCGTTGGGTTAATATTCCAATAAGCATTGAAATCGACGGTTGCATAACCTGGAACTTTTACACTATTTGCGCTATTGCTAGCATTGGCATGTGAACGAGCTATTACCGAAGTACTAAGTCCATAGACAGCATTTTCTAGTCCTGCAGTGAAGGTAAGCGTCTGTTTTGGGCGATAGGCAATTTCTAAACCTGTTGCTTTATTTTCACTTTCAACATAAGCATATTCTGTCGCGAGGAATAAATCGTCTTGTTTCCATTTAAGACCTGCCTCACCGCCTGTAAAATTGGCTTCCCCAACATTTTGATTCATGCTGTCGCTATAGACGATTAAGTTATCCACATTGGTGCGATAAACAGAAAAACTAGTTGCTAGATTATCCGTAATAGCATAATCAAAACCGAGTTCATAAGAGATGCTTTCTTCAGGTTCTAAATTCTCATTACCGCCCCATTGAGAATAGAGTTCATTCAGGGTTGGAGCACGGAATGCACTGCCAATATTGGCATAAACGCTTGCATTAGGCAGGAAATGATAGCGAATAGCACCTTGACCTACTGTGTGGCTTCCAAAAAGCTCATGGTCTTCTACACGCAGACCAACTTGGGTGTCAAACAGTTCATTTTTAAATTGGTGTTGTAGATAATAACCTGTGCTATTAACGCTTTGATCTTGGTTTTTGATCGAACTTGTTTTGTAGTTGGCGTCATTATAAGTTGCACCAACTAAAATGTTTTGATTTGGTGTGAATTTCCATTTTAGGTTTAAATCACTTTGGTTGTTTTCAGTGTTGTACTGTGTGAAATATGATGGAACATCTTGCTTGTCTTGAACGTTTGCAAAATGAGCGCCTAAAATTAAATTTTGCAGAATATTGTAATCAACTTTTGCATTAATGACACGATTTACAAAATTACGAGGAGCTGTGTTGGTAATGTAATCATTACTGAAAATACTGGTTCCTTTATTTTCACTAATCGAAGCAGAGGCATCAATCTGATTTTCCTGGAAATAGCCTATTTTAGCATTGTAGCCTTTTTGATCGTAGCTGGCATTGTCGCTTTTATCTTGGCTTTCAAAAATGCGAGTTCCATCACTTTCTAAGCGTTGTCCACCTACTTGAGCGTAGAATCCTTGATCTGTGACTAAATCTGCTTTTAGAATGGTTTTATAAGTATTGTTTTCACCATAGATGCCAGTTAATTCTGCACCAGACTTCACAGGTTTTTTTGAAATAAGTTGAACTACACCACCAATTGCATCACTACCATATTGAACGGAAGCTGGGCCTTTCAAAATTTCAATTTGTTGAACATCCGAAGTATCTAAATATGCAGGATAAAGTGGACCAAGCTCATTTTGGCTATTTAAGCGAGCACCATCTTTTAATACTAGGGTATGTACGGCTTTAGTTCCACGTAGTCCAATTTCTGAAATTTGCCCCATCCCCCCGCTTTGTTTCACATAAACAGAAGGGTCTTGTTGGATTAAGTCAGATAAATTGAGAGCAGGATTCTTTTTTATCGCATTTTGATCAATCACAGAAATCCGCGCAGGCACATTACCAATTTTTTCTTCAGAACGAGTTGCCGTGACTACAAGCGTATCTAAAGCAGCATTCACCACACGCTGATCTTGCGATTCTGCAGCAAAAACTGAAGTTGAAAAACCCATTGCAAGCGCAATTGCGCCCACTAAAGCAGTAGGCTGAAAAAGAGTAGACATGACTTTGCTCCGTACATTCACCCCACGTGAATGATTGAGTTAAGGGCACAACAAGCAGGTCTCCGGACTTCAATGTGCCAAGCATCTTCTAATTTATGATTGCTTCGCTGTATATCCACCTTCCCATATTGTTCATACAGTGGTGTAAATCATAAGATTTAAATTGATATACGTTTCATGGTTACCGTTGCGGGGGCAGTGTTGGACTTTCACCAACTTCCCTAAAGCTCAAAGCTAGGACTCGTTGCATTTGCGCGAAGTATAAAGTCTGTATGCCATTTAAACAACGGAAATGCAGAATAATCCGCCTGAACTTCACTCAACCCCTTAAAATTGCATTACAATGATTCGCCCCAATATCTGATTTTGTTAGTGTGAACAGACAATTTAAAAGTCACGCACAGCAAGATCAGCAAAATGAAGATTGAAAATCAGGATTAGAGTCCAAAACGATGCGTACCCGTGCCAAAATTTGCGGAATCACGCGAATTCAAGATATAAACAGTGTTGTGCATGCGGGTGCAGATGCAATTGGCTTGGTGTTTTATCCTCCAAGTCCGCGCAATGTGAGCATTAAACAAGCACAAGGCTTGCTGCAACACATTCCCGCTTATGTGCAAGTGGTCGGTTTATTTGTCAATGCAACGGCAGATGAAATTGCCACTGTATTGAAACAAGTGCCTTTAGATATTTTGCAATTTCATGGCGATGAAACACCCTTGCAATGTCAGCAAATAGCACAGCAAGTTGGACGTCGATGGTACAAAGCCATTCAGGTCAAACCCGATTTAAATGTGTTGGATGCGATAAAAAGCTATCAACAAGCAGGTGCAAGCGCAGTATTATTAGACGCGTGGCATCCTGAACTCAAAGGTGGAACAGGACACAGTTTTGACTGGTCAAAATTCCCCAAACTCGATATTCCTTTAATTTTGGCGGGTGGTTTAAACCCTGAAAATATTGAAGATGCAATTCAGACGACTCAAGCCTATGCCGTTGATGTCAGTGGCGGAGTTGAGTCTGCAAAAGGTATTAAAGACCAACAACTCATAGAAAACTTCATGCAAGGAGTCCAACGTGGATCAGCAAAGTACAAATCACAATAACTCAGTGATTGACTATACCCAATTCCCAGATGCAAAAGGGCATTTTGGTATCCATGGCGGACGTTTTGTGTCAGAAACGCTGATGGCGGCTTTACAAGATTTAGAGAAATTGTATTTCCGCATGAAAGATGATCCGCAGTTTTTGGCAGAATTCGACCGCGATCTCGCCTACTATGTAGGTCGTCCTAGTCCTTTGTATTATGCTGAGCGATGGTCAAAAGAGTTGGGTGGTGCACAAATTTACTTAAAACGTGAAGATTTGAACCATACTGGCTCACATAAAGTGAACAACACCATTGGTCAGGCACTGTTGGCAAAACTGTCTGGTAAAAAACGCATTATTGCCGAAACAGGTGCAGGTCAGCACGGTGTAGCAACCGCGACCATTGCCGCTCGTTTAGGCTTGGAATGTGTGGTGTTCATGGGTGCAGAAGACGTGAAGCGTCAGGCCATGAACGTGTACCGTATGCGTTTACTTGGTGCAACTGTTGTACCTGTAGAAAGTGGCTCAAAAACCTTAAAAGATGCCATGAACGAAGCCATGCGTGACTGGGTCACCAATGTTGACTCTACATATTACGTGATTGGTACGGTCGCTGGCCCACACCCATATCCACAATTGGTACGTGATTTCCAGTCGATTATTGGTCGTGAAGCGCGTCGCCAAATTCAAGAGCAGGCAGGTCGTTTACCTGATGCATTAGTAGCTTGTGTAGGCGGTGGTTCTAATGCCATGGGCTTGTTCTATCCATTCTTGAACGATGCCGAAGTGAAAATGTACGGTGTCGAAGCTGCAGGTTTAGGCATTGAAACAGGCAAACACTCTGCACCATTGAATGCAGGACACGTGGGCGTATTACACGGTAACCGTACTTATTTAATGTCGGATGCACAAGGTCAGATCATTGAAACCCACTCTATTTCTGCAGGTCTGGATTATCCAGGTGTAGGACCAGAGCACAGCTTCCTGAAAGATATGCACCGTGTCGATTACGTGCCAATCAATGACCAAGAAGCCTTGCAAGGTTTCCGTGATTTAACCCGTATCGAAGGGATTATTCCTGCTTTAGAAAGCTCGCATGCTATGGCTTATGTGAGCAAGCTTGCACCAACGATGGATAAAGACCAAATCATTATTGCGACTGTTTCAGGTCGTGGCGATAAAGACTTAATGACTGTTGCCCGCATTGATGGCGTGGAAATGGTGGATATGTAAATCGTAAACTGCTTGAAATAAAGTATGCTACATTTCAATTCAATCGTGCTGAAGCAATTCGGCACGATTTTTTATTTGGAGGATTGAAAAATTCTCGCTACTTTAAACAATCATGCTTAAAAATCATCAACTATAAAAGCCATCAAGCTTAGGATATTTGCGCAGGAGTCGGATATGCCCAGTTTATTTATCGTGATGTTAGGCGGACGTCATGCGCGAGCCAATACCGAAGTGCATGATGTGGTACTTGCAGTAGGCGATTCTTTAGAACAGACCTATCCGCAACTCAAGCAGGCTTGGTTTGCAGAACCGAAAGGTTTGCATATTGACGCATGGGCGCAAATTAATGGTGTTGAGTTTGAAGGTAAATCCTACTATTTAAAATTTACCGATGCGCAGCCGAATCAGGCAGAAAACCGACTGTATTTAATTAATTTAGGTGGATATGATCCGCGTGAGTTTGGCGAGTTACATCGTTATGTACTGGTGGTGGCGCAAAATCCAATGGTGGCAAAACAGCGTGGTAAAGCCTATTTTGCTAAGCATTGGCAAAAACAACATACCGATCGGGTCTTAGAGGTAGATGATTGTATTGCGATAGATCAGGTGCATGGTCGCTATGTGCAATTGGTTGAAGGCTCATTTTCAGGCAATCGTTGGGAAAATACCTATCTGACTTTGAATGCTGATGCTTAAATACCTTCAGAATATTGAGGGGAAGATATCTATTAATTTATATTTTGTATATTTAGTGAACGTTCAAGCCTTAAAATAGTAAAACAATCTATGCTTTTATAGTTTTTTGAACAAAATCATAAGCTGCGGGTTTTTTGTACATGCATTTGTAGGCATAATACGACCAAAGATGAATTGTTTTTAGACAATAGGGAATGTCTTCAATGGATTTAATTCAGGCGAATGGACAACCGCATTATGGACGTTTTAGTGAACTTCCCAAAAAAATTGATTATCAGGCTTATCAATATAAATCACCGTATGGTGAAGTATTGTTGGGTTGGCGTAAACGCTTAAAATATAAAAAGTTTAAATTTTGTAGTATTCAGCACGAACACTATACCATTGGGCTTGCGATTGCCGATATTGCTTGGGCAGGGCACGGTTTTGTCTATATTTATAATCACATGACGGGCGAAGTGCAGGAATGGAATGCGATTAATTTTTTATCGCGTAATACGGTTTTAGATGAGCAACCGTTATTTAATCAAAGTTTTTTTGAAAAATTGCCATTTCAAATTGAAATTCAACATGCCAATGGTGTGCGTTATATCCGCGTGACCAAATATGGTGAAATTAAACTCAGTGCGCGGATATTTTGTGCAGGCACAGACCCGCTAAGTATGTGTAGCCCAACAGGTATTAATGGTTGGACTTACACCCAAAAACTGACCACACTCGGCTGTGAAGGCTATTTTGTTAATAAAACAGGACAAACCATTCAATTCCATGAACGCACCTTTGCTTCTTTAGATGATACCTGCGGTTTTTTACGCCCTGAAACAGCATGGTTTTGGTTGTCGTGCAACTTTTGGGATACCGAAGACCGTCGTGTAGGCTTGAATCTGGCTTCTGGTGTGAATGAAAGTTTTGGCAACGAAAACTGTTTGTGGATTAATGGCGTGCTGTATCCCTTAACAGATGTGTTGTTCCAACCTGAGGATGATGGCTCGTGGAGCATTCGCTCACTGGATCATCGTTTGAATTTAACTGTCAGCACAGGTTGGCGCCGTTATGAAAACCTGAATTTGCGTCTAGTCGGCAGTCAGTTCAGCCAATGGCAAGCTAAAATTAGTGGTACTATTCAACAAGACGATACCGAAATTATTTTGTTAAACGAATACGGCTTGCTTGAACAGCATTATGCCAAGTGGTAGGGCAAGTTTTTAACCAAGATTGTACGTCACCACTTGCAGATCATCATGTGACGTCATCTATCACTCACTTGAATCGCCATTGAGTTTTTACATAAACGGCAAAAAAAGGCGCATTATGCAATTTCACTATGCGTTCAGAATTGGCATGATATTGCGAAATATATCAAGGTGAGTTTCACATGGCACAAGGTCTTTTGGCGGGTAAGCGTTTTTTAATTGCTGGTATTGCAAGTAAATTATCTATCGCATTTGGTATTGCAGAAGCATTGCATCGTGAAGGTGCAGAATTAGCATTTACTTATCCGAATGAAAAACTCAAAAAACGTGTTGATGACTTCGCTGCACAATTTGGCTCAAGCATTGTATTGCCTTGCGATGTAGGCGTAGATGCAGAAATTGAGCAAGCTTTTGCTGACTTGGCAAAGCACTGGGATGGTTTGGATGGTTTGGTTCACTCGATTGGTTTTGCGCCTGCGCATACTTTAGATGGTGACTTTACCGATGTTACAGATCGTGATGGTTTCAAAGTTGCGCATGACATTAGTGCTTATAGCTTTATTGCGATGGCACGTGCTGCAAAACCATTATTACAAGCACGCCAAGGTTGCTTATTGACTTTGACTTATCAAGGTTCTGAGCGTGTGATGCCAAACTACAACGTCATGGGTATGGCGAAAGCATCTTTAGAAGCAGGTGTACGCTACTTGGCTTCAAGCTTGGGTGCTGACGGTATTCGCGTGAATGCAATTTCTGCAGGTCCGATTCGTACGCTTGCCGCATCGGGCATTAAATCATTCCGTAAAATGTTAGATCTGAATGAAAAAGTTGCACCTTTAAAACGCAACGTGACCATTGAAGATGTTGGTAATGCGGCATTATTCCTTTGCTCACCATGGGCGAATGGTATTACTGGTGAAATTCTGTATGTCGATGCAGGTTTTAACACGGTTGGTATGAGCGCAGAATTAATGCTAGATGCTGAATAAGCATTGCATCAAGCAGATAAAACCGAAGTTTAGGCTTCGGTTTTTTTATCGCTGCATTTTAAGCAAGAGGTATTTTGCAGATTGCTGTAATTTTATTTTCTTCTTTGGCGCATCTGCTGCTATAAATAGATGAGTTGACAATATTTCAAAATAAAACTGGGTTTTAGGTCTTAAAAATGAATGCGGAACAATTGCAAAAAACGTTACATGCCAGTCAATATGCAGAACAAGTCTTGGCAAATCACGAAAGCCTGTTACAGCAGGATTATGCAATTGACCAATTTCTAAAACCGCTGAGCGCAGACTATATTCATCAATTGGTGATTTCCACTTTACAAGACATTCAAGATGAAACCTTGTGGATGAAAACTCTGCGGATTTTACGCGCCCGTTTAATGTTTCGCTGGATTTGGCAAGATGCCAACCAACTCACCGATGTGGTGACGTTGACACAGGAACTTTCAGACTTTGCCGATATTTGTGTGCAAGTTGCCAAAGATTTTGCGCGGATTCCGTTGGTTGCCAAGCATGGCGAACCGATGGGATATAACGGCAAAGTCCAAGACCTGATTGTGGTCGCCATGGGTAAACATGGTGCGCAGGAACTGAATTTATCCAGCGACATCGACCTGATTTTTGCCTTTGATGAACAAGGCGAAACCAATGGACGCAAGTGTATTGAAGTGCAGCAATTCTGCATTTTATGGGGACAAAAACTGATCTATCTATTAGATCATATCACCGCCGATGGTTTTGTTTTCCGCGTCGATATGCGTTTACGCCCGTGGGGCGATGGTTCTGCTTTGGCGATTAGCCATGTCGCACTGGAAAAATATTTAAGCCAGCATGGACGCGAATGGGAACGCTATGCTTGGATTAAGGCACGTATTATCACAGGTGGGCAAGAAGGTTATGAACTGCTGGAAATGACCCGACCTTTCGTATTCCGCAAATATGTCGATTACACCGCCTTTGAAGCCATGCGCGAAATGAAAGCCATGATTGAGCGCGAAGTGCAGCGTCGTAATATTGAAGACAATATTAAATTGGGCGCGGGCGGTATTCGTGAAGTTGAATTTATTGTGCAGGTTTTTCAGCTGATTTACGGTGGTTCAAAACTAGAATTACAAGACCGCCAGTGTTTGGTGAGTTTGCGCCATTTGGGCGAAGCTGAATTGCTAGAGCCACAAGCCGTACTGGATTTGGAAGATGCCTATTTATTCCTGCGTCGAGTAGAACATGCCATTCAAGCCTTGAATGATCAGCAAAGCCAAGCTTTACCGACTGAACCTGAGTTACGCGCACGCATTAGCGATACTTTGGGCTTTGCCGATTGGGACAGCTTTATGCAGACCCTAAATGAAAAGCGTGTCAAAGTCATTTATCAGTTTGAGCATTTAATTAAAGAAAATGAACCCGATTCTTTGCTGGAAAATTACAGTCAGCTAGAAAAACAGCTCGATGCGGTACTAGACGATCAAGCGAAAAATTTAGTGCATGAGTTCTGGTATGGACATGCCATTAAAAAACTCACCGCCAAAGCTTTACAGCGTTTAAAAACCTTTTGGCCACACTTGATTGAAGCAGTGTTGCAGTCAGAAAATCCACAAATGGCATTGATGCGTTTAATGCCACTGGTCGAATCTGTTCTGCGTCGTACCGTGTATTTGGTCATGCTGATTGAAAGCAAGGGGGCACTGCAACGCTTGGTAAAAATGGCCACAGTCAGCCCGTGGATTTGTGAAGAATTGACGCAATATCCTGTGTTGTTGGATGAATTTTTATCTATGGATTTTGAATTGCCAAAACGCAGCGATTTGGAAGATTCTTTACGCCAACAATTGCTGCGCATTGAACTGGATGAAGTTGAAGACCTCATGCGGGTGCTACGTTTATTCAAAAAATCCAACGTATTAACAGTTGCGGCCAGCGATGTACTGGCAGAAAGTCACTTAATGAAAGTGTCAGATGCGTTAACCGATATTGCCGAAGTGACCGCAAATGCAGCCCTACAACTGGCCTATCAGATGATTGTCAAAAAACATGGTTATCCGCTAGACAGTGAAGGACAGCGCTGTGGTTTGGAGCATAACGCTTTTGCCATTATTGGTTATGGCAAAGTGGGTGGCATCGAACTGGGTTACGGCTCAGATTTAGACGTGGTTTTTATTCACAACATGGATGAACAAGCCGATACCGATGGCATTAAACCGATCAGTGGCTTTGAATTTGCTATGCGGGTGGCACGTAAATTTGTATCTTTAATGACCACGCAAACTTTAGATGGTCGCGTTTATGATGTCGATACCCGTTTACGTCCTTCGGGAGATGCGGGTTTACTGGTGACCAGTTTACGCGCTTTCGAGCAATATCAACTGAAAAGTGCGTGGCTGTGGGAGCATCAGGCTTTAGTGCGTGCGCGCAGTATTGCGGGTGAGCAATGTTTACGTGACAAGTTTGAAGTGTTGCGTTGTCAGATTTTAACCCAGCCGCGAGATGAAGCTTATGTCCGCAGTGAAGTGCTGAAAATGCGTCAAAAAATGAAAGATCATTTGGGTTCATCTAAAGAGCAAAAAAAAGATGGAATTTTTCATTTAAAACAGGATGCAGGTGGTATCGTTGATATCGAATTTATGGCACAGTATGCGGTATTAGCCTGGAGTGGGTCGAATCCTGATCTCGCCCATTATTCCGACAACGTAAGAATCCTTGAAGATGCCGCAAGAACAGGTTGCTTATCCAGCGACGATGCGACAGCATTGATTCAAGCTTATCTCCGTGAACGAGCCGAAAGCCACCGCTTAGCCCTTGCAAATCAATCCATGCAAGTCAATGCTGCGGACTGGTACGATACCCGTGAGGTCGTTTGCAAGTTATGGCAAAGATTAATTGATCCGACTGCTATGTCTGCGTTGGATTAAAATGACTATTGTATAAACATTTGGAGTGTGTGCCATGAATTTGGCTGATCGTGATGGTTTTATTTGGCAAGATGGACAATTGGTTGACTGGCGTGATGCAAAAATTCACGTCTTAACGCATACCTTACACTACAGTATGGGTGTGTTTGAGGGTGTCCGCGCTTATGAAACGCCAAACGGAACTGCGATTTTCCGTCTTCAGGACCATACTAAGCGTTTGTTAAACTCTGCAAAAATCTATCAAATGAAAGTACCATTTGATCAAGCAGCTTTAGAACAGGCGCAAATTGATGTGGTACGTGAAAACAAACTTTCATCGTGCTATTTACGTCCATTAATTTGGATTGGTTCTGAAAAACTGGGTATTGCTGCAACCAATAACACCATTCATGCTGCAGTTGCGGCTTGGGGTTGGGGTGCATACTTGGGTGAAGAAGCGATGGCTAAAGGTATTCGCGTTAAAACTTCATCGTTTACGCACCATCATCCAAACGTGACTATGTGTAAAGCCAAAGCTTCTGGTAACTACACCTTGTCTATTCTTGCTCACCAAGAAGTAGCGCAAGCAGGCTATGATGAAGCGATGTTAATGGACCCACAAGGTTATGTATGCCAAGGTTCTGGCGAAAACGTATTCTTAATTAAAGATGGCGTTTTACATACACCAGACATCGCAGGCGGTGCTTTAGATGGTATTACGCGTCAAACGGTGATCACCATTGCTAAAGACTTGGGTTATGAGGTAGTTGAACGCCGTATTACACGTGATGAATTCTACATTGCCGATGAAGCCTTCTTTACAGGTACAGCAGCAGAAGTTACCCCAATTCGTGAATACGATGACCGTGTAATTGGCTGTGGTTCACGTGGCCCAATTACCACTGAAATTCAAAAAACTTTCTTTGACGCAGTTCAAGGCAAGAATGACAAATATGCACATTGGTTGACTTACGTTAAATAAGTCACGCGTGTGTACCTGAGTCAACATGATTGACTCAGGTGTGATGACCCCGTTCAGGCAATAGTTTGAATGGGGTTTTATTTTGTCTGCTATTGCGTTATGAGTTAGCTAAACATCTTGCGAGGTTTATCTCTCACGTTACAGATATAGATGAATGATCAACTGTTTCTTCGTTGAGTTGGTGGTGTGCAAATTTGATCTTTTTGATAGATTCAGCCGCCCAAAACATGGCTTTTTTATAGCGGTAATCCCCCCTAAAAATA
This sequence comes from Acinetobacter sp. AL9, assembly GCF_041464035.1. NCBI lineage: Bacteria > Pseudomonadati > Pseudomonadota > Gammaproteobacteria > Moraxellales > Moraxellaceae > Acinetobacter > Acinetobacter sp. AL9. Next base: position 17,449 of record NZ_JAYFSK010000008.1, read on the forward strand.
ATTGAGTTTGAAAGTAGAAAATCGAATAACCTTGATTTAAGGAGATTTTCTATGAAAACATCTAAGTATTCAGACAGCTTAATCATGAGTATCTTGAAGCAAGCTGAAGCAGGAACACCCATACCGAACTTGTGCCGCGAACATGGTATGAGCTCTGCTACATTCTACAAGTGGAAGTCCAAATATGGCGGCATGGATCTTTCAATGATGACGCGGCTTAAAGAACTTGAGGCTGAAAATGCCCGTTTAAAACGCATGTATGCTGATGAGCGGCTAAAGTCAGACATCTTGCAAGATGCACTTTTAAAAAAGTTTTAAGGCCTGTTCAGCGAAAGTCACTTGCTCAGCAAGCTACTGAGCAATTTAAGATTTCAATCAGCATGGCCTGCTTAATTTTTAAAGTCAGTCAAACGTGTTATCGCTATAAAGCTCGTTTAGATGAAGAGAATCAACAGATTGCCGAATGGTTGATTCAATTAACCAATGATCATAAAACATGGGGCTTCAAGCTTTGTTTCCTGTATTTGCGTAATGTTAAAAAATACAAATGGAACCATAAACGTGTCTATCGCATTTATAAGGAGCTTGAGCTTAATTTAAGAATCAAGCCTAATAAGCGGATTAAACGAGAACAGCCAGAACCCCTTGCAGTACCGACAGCTAAGAATGAATCATGGTCAATGGACTTTATGCATGATCAACTCAGTGATGGACGTAGTTATCGAGTTCACAACGTGATTGATGACTATAATCGCGAGTCATTGGATATATTGATTGACTTTTCGTTGCCAGCAGAACGTGTGCTGAGAAGACTTGATCAGCTCATTGAATGGCGAGGTAAACCTAAACGCATTAGAACCGACAATGGCCCAGAGTATATAAGTGAGCTGATGGAAAAGTGGTGTGATCAGCATGGTATTGAGCATGTATTTACTCAACCAGGCAATCCACAGCAAAATGCATATGTTGAGCGATTTAATCGTACAGTACGTTATGAGTGTCTAAATCAATATTTATTTCTAGATCTGAGCGAGGTGCAGGACTATACAACTGACTGGCAGTACTTTTATAATCATGAACGACCTCATATGTCAGTAAATGGTTGTCCACCTATTTTTAAACAATAACAAGGCTTTAGATTTTCTACCCATTAATTCAATTAAAAATGGGGGTATTACCAATTTACGTGACAAACATGGCAGCAGCTTTGTGAATAATGGCACACATCGTTTACGCACCAGTATGAGTGTTATGGGAGCAAAAACAAATTTGTGGAACACGCCTATAGCAGGGCATGCTTCTACAACAGGACATAAATACAGTGTCGCGGTACGCTTAGATGAACAACCGAGTTTGACAACGCCAGCAGGACGCTATACCGATGAATTGTATATTAATTTGCTTTTTTAGAGGGCTTCGATGTGCAGCAGATCAGGTATTCAGCAAACAAGATATTCAGCAGGCAGGTATCCAATATCTGCTTTTTTTATCTATTTAGGGTGAATGACAGCAAACGATTTACATTAAATTTATACATAAAACTATGTGTGCAAAACTAGGTATAGGCGATCATCGAGTTGTTAAAAAAATGACAAATGTGTCACCAAAGCATCATATTACTGCAATGCAACTGCTCTATGCTAGCAAGCATAAAATAAGAATTGAGCATAAGGCGATGAGCAATGTATTGGCAAAGCAGAGTAGTAAGTTAGAGCGTTACAGCGATGCGTTTAAATTTTATTTCAAACAAGATCAAAAACAAAAAAGCAGCCAGCCCACTTCTGAACTCTCAGAGCTCGTCCGCCCACGTTTAAAAATTGCCCTAGTAACAGAAACTTGGCCACCTGAAATTAATGGTGTAGCACGTTCACTTTTGCAGCTTTGCAAAGGATTGCAGGAACTTGGACACAAAATTTTATTGATTCGCCCTGAACAAAAACAAGCCTGCACTCAATTTCAACCGTACCAAGAATGTCTAGTAAAAGCACAAGCTATTCCCAAATATCATAATTTACAATTTGGCTGGCCGCAGTGGTCTAAACTTTCGCAGGCTTTAGATGAGTTTCAACCTGATGTGGTGCATATCGTCACTGAAGGCCCTTTAGGGCTTGCCAGTTTACATATTGCAAAATCAAAAAATATTCCAGTATCAAGTGGTTTTCACTCCGCATTTCAAGATTTTAGCCGTTTTTTCGATTTGGCATTTTTACTCAAGCCAATTCAGCACTATCTAAAATGGTTTCATAACAATACCTCGCTGACGTGTGTGCCAAGTAGCCATACTGAAAAATCATTGCGTCAGTTTGGTGTGCAAGGGCCTTTGGTGGTGGTTGGGCGTGGTGTCGATGTTGAATATTTTTCACCAGATTTTCGTTCTACCCAACTGCGAGCAAGCTGGGGTGCGAGTGAAAATACGCGGGTGATGTTGTATGTAGGGCGTTTATCACCTGAAAAAGAAGTCAATCTTATTATTAATGCCTATCAGCGTATGCCAAAAAATACCGAACAGCCTGTGAAATTGGTGATTGTTGGAGATGGGCCAGACCGTGAACGTTTAGAAGCCATGAACGCTCAGGGAGATATCATTTTTACAGGTAGTTTAAGTGGCACAGCACTTGCACAAGCCTATGCCAGTGCCGATGTGTTTGCTTTTGCCAGTCAGGTCGAAACCTTTGGCAATGTCGTGTTAGAAGCTATGGCCAGTGGCTTGCCTGTCATTGCTTATGACTATGCTTGCGCACGTTTACATCTAAAACCGAATGAAACAGGCTGGTTGAGTTCACTCGGTCAGCCAGAAGATTTGGTCGGTCATATCCACCGACTTCCCGATCTTACAACCCTTAGACAGATGGGCGAACACGCCCGCAAAGCGACTTTAAATATTGGCTGGCAGTATCCAGTCCAACAATTTGAGCAGGCGTTATATCTGGTGGCGAAGGAGCTACACATGCCATCTTAGCTATACGCCAAAGAGGAGAGAACTGATGAAGTTTAAAAATGCAAAAATAAGAATGCTGGATCTCGACTTAAAAGGCTGTTTGTATCTTAACCATTTTTCCCACTCTCAGCGGGTGGCACAATTTTTTAAAGTTATTAGCCGTTTGGGCGATGGTGTGTTCTGGTATGTCATGCTCGCAAGTGCATGGATGATGCAGGGCATTGGTTATAGTTTACAAATTACTTATCTGTTGTTAGGCGGATCTGTCGGCACAGGTATTTATAAATATTTAAAACAAAAAACCGTCCGTCCACGTCCGTATCAGGTACACCAAGTGATCCGTTTGGGTGAACGTCCCTTAGATCATTTTAGCTTCCCATCAGGTCACACTTTGCATGCAGTCATGACCACAACGGTTTTGGGTTATATCCAGCCAGTATTGTTGATGTTGATGTTGCCTTTTACGATTTTGGTGGCCATTTCTCGTATGATTTTAGGCTTGCACTATCCGAGTGATGTGGCGGTCGGGGCGATGATTGGCGGTTCAGTGGCGAGTGCGATTATTTTGGCTGCACCTTATGTAAATATTGTTTTATAAGTCTGGATAAAACCAAATCGAAAATTCAGTGCAGTAATGGCAGGCAGCCCATGCGAAATTTGTTAAAGTAGTCGCTGTCTTGACTAGAATAGGGAATACACATGGGTTTACGTTGGACGGACAGCATCGACATTGCCATTGAGTTATATGAGGCGCATCCCGATGTCGATCCGCAATGGATTCGTTTTACCGATTTGCACGCTTGGGTCTGTGCTTTGCCAGAGTTTGAAGATGATCCCGAAAAATCGACTGAAGGCATCTTAGAAGCCATTCAAATGGCGTGGATTGACGAAGCACGTTAATCTAGCGGTGTGAAGCAAGATTGATTTGCCGATCAAGGTCCTGCACAATGCGCTTCATATCGAAAAAAGCAATTTTTTTACACATCAAAAGCAGAAAATAGCCCATTATTCGGTATAATGCGGCAAAATTTTCGCGTCAACATTGACTTAAGGAGCCAATCATGGCTATTGAACGTACTTTATCTATCGTAAAACCAGATGCAGTTGCTAAAAACCACATCGGTGACATCTTTGCTCGTTTCGAAAAAGCTGGTCTTAAAATCGTTGCGACTAAAATGAAACACCTTTCTCAAGCTGAAGCTGAAGGCTTCTACGCTGAGCACAAAGAACGTGGTTTCTTTGGTGACCTAGTTGCGTTCATGACTTCTGGTCCAGTCGTTGTTTCAGTTCTTGAAGGTGAAAACGCAGTTCTTGCTCACCGTGAAATTTTAGGTGCAACAAACCCTAAAGAAGCTGCACCTGGTACAATCCGTGCAGATTTCGCTGTAAGCATCGACGAAAACGCTGCTCACGGTTCAGACTCAGTTGCATCTGCAGAGCGTGAAGTAAACTACTTCTTTGCTCAAACTGAAGTTTGCCCACGTACTCGTTAATACGCAGTATTCAAACCAGATAAGTGTTATTATGCTTATCTGGTTTTTTATTCTCCGATTTTTATTTTCTGAATAAACCTTTGCTCACCTCTTGAGCTTCTCCTTTCATCTTTAGACATGGTTTAGGTATACACACATGAGTACAGAAGTCCTCGCTGCATCTGCGACAGATGTTCAGCAAGCATCTGCATCCGCTCCTGCGCAGTCCAATACTGTAGAGAAAGTGAATCTCCTTGGCATGTCACGTCCACAAATGGAAAAATTCTTTGAAGACTTAGGCGAAAAGAAATTCCGTGCAGGGCAGGTGATGAAATGGATTCACCAGTTTTTTGTTACAGACTTTGCCGAAATGACCAATATTTCGGGCAAGTTACGTGAAAAATTGGAAAAAATTTGTGAAATTAAAGCGCCTGAAGTGGTGCATAAAAACTATTCTAAAGACGGGACGCGTAAGTGGGTGTTCCGTGTGGGCGAAGGTGAAGGCTCATTGGTCGAAACCGTTCTGATTCCTGCCGAAGATAAAACTGGCTCACGTAAAACCCTGTGTATTTCATCGCAAGTGGGTTGTGCGCTGGATTGTTCATTTTGTTCTACGGGCAAACAAGGTTTTCAGCGTGACCTAACCCAAGCCGAAATTATTGGTCAGTTGTGGATGGCAAACTATTCCTATATGGAAGATGTGCCTGTGATTGAACGTGAGCGTTCTGTGACCAACGTGGTGATGATGGGTATGGGCGAACCGTTGTTGAATTACGATGCCGTCTTGAACGCCATGCGCATTATGCTAGATGACTTTGCCTATGGTATGTCTAAGCGCCGTGTGACCTTATCGACCTCGGGCGTAGTGCCTAAAATTGACCAATTGGCACAAGATATTGATGTGGCTTTGGCAATTTCTTTGCACGCCACCAATAACGAACTGCGTGATGAACTTGTTCCAATCAATAAAAAATATCCATTGGAACAATTAATCGCAGCTTGTCAGCGTTATATTGGCAAAGATGGCAACGAAAGTGCGCGTAAACACGTGACCATTGAATATGTCATGTTAGATGGTGTAAATGACCATCCTGAACATGCGCAGCAAATGATTAAGCTACTCAAGAACCTGCCAAGCAAGATTAATTTGATTCCATTTAACCCATTTCCACACGCGCCGTATGGACGTTCAAGCCGAAATCGAATTATTTCTTTCCAAAAAACTTTGTCTGATGCAGGTTTTGTGTGTACGATTCGTCAGACACGTGGTGATGATATTGATGCCGCGTGTGGGCAATTGGTCGGACAAGTGGCAGACCGCACCCGCCGTGCCGAACAGTGGAAAAAGAAAGTTGCAGCGCAAAATGAAATCATACGCTCGCAAGGATAATGACTTTTATAGATAAGTAACTTGCATCGAACGAAGACGCAAAGGGGATGTCCATTGAATAAGCCTGTATTTAAAATCGCACAAATTACAACTGTTTGTATTTCGGCAATTTTTGCTGCAGCTTGTCAAACCACAGCTCCAACCTTAGGGCAAAAAGACCCTGAAAAAGCGGTGCAAGTACGTACGCAGTTGGCAGCAGAATACTTAAAAAATGGCGATTTAGATTCAGCCAAACGCGCACTTGATCAAGCTTTGGAAAGCGATTCACGTGATTCCACCGCTAATATGATGATGGGCGTGTTGCTGCAACAAGAAGGCAGCAAGCTGAATTTAGAAAAAGCCGATGCGTATTTTAAGCGTGCCATTGCCGCTGACCCAAAAAATGCACAAGCGCGTAACAACTATGGTACGTATTTATATCAAGTAGAACGCTATAATGATGCGATTGAGCAGCTCAGTATTGCAGGTGCAACACTGGGTTATGATCAACGCTTTAGAGCATTGGAAAATGTAGGTCGTATTTACTTGAAATTAGGCGATATAGAGAATGCCGAAAAGTCATTCAAACAAGCCTTGCAAGCCAATCGCGATTCTTATGTTTCAATGTTAGAGTTGTCGGAAATTTTATATTTAAGACAACAATTTGCACCCGCGCGACAATTGTATGAACAATTTGTACGTGCTGTGGGGCAAAAAAATCAGGGTGCGCGTGCCTTATGGATTGGGATTCGTTTAGCACGTGCCAATGGCGATCAATTGGGAACTCAGGTTTTAGTGAACCAGCTGCGTGCATTATTTCCCAATAGCCAAGAATACCAACGTTATTTGCAATTACAGTACAGTACTGAGGCCGTATGGAAGTAAATCCTAATTCACCGCAACCCACACAGGGGACAACGCCTGTACCCCATGCATTAGGAAATGTTCAACGTCCAGGTGAGTACCTTCGTCAAATTCGCGTCAATCAAAAACGCGAACTGGATGATGTTTCAAAAGATTTGAAAATTCCATTAAAAACGCTGATGGCGCTAGAGCAAGACGAATATACCGCTTTGCCTGAAGCGACCTTTATTAAAGGTTATTATCGTACCTATGCCAAATATTTACAGGTCGATGCTTCAGCCATTATTCAGCGTTTTGATGAAATTTATGCCAACGATACAGGGTTGTTGCCAAATCACGCCTTGAACAATTCACCCATCAAAATTATGGGAAAACTGCCAGGCTCTAACCGCGATCGCAATAAAAAGTGGCTCACACGTATCGCTGTGATTGTGGCGGTATTGCTGTTGTTGTGGGCATTGGTCGCGCTAATTCAAAACTGGATGTCGTCTGGTCAAGAGGGTGCAGAACCTGAAATTGCAGTACTGCAATCCGATGTGCAAATCATTTCTGACAATGCGACAGGCAGCACGCCTGCACTTGCTTCGGGCGATCAGCTGAATTTGCAATTTGCTCGTCCAACTTCAGTGCATATTGTTGACTCTGCTGGCAATGTTTTAGCGACAGGACGTCAAGCCTCTACTTTAAATTTACAAGGCGAAGCCCCATTTCAAATTCGCTTAGATGATGCGACTGCTGTGTCATTAAGTTTGAACAATGAGTCGATTTTATTATCGCCATATACTGTGAACGGAAAAGCAGAATTCCGTTTATCTCGATAATGCAGCAAGGTAGAGCGATATCATGATTGTAAATCCAATTCAACGCCGTCCGACCCGTAAAATTCGTGTGGGTTCTGTCTATGTGGGTGGTGATGCGCCCATCAGCATCCAAAGTATGACCAATACAGAAACCTGCGATGTTGCTGCAACTGTGGCGCAAATTCAGCGTTGTGTAGATGCGGGCGTAGACATCATGCGTGTTTCTGTACCAACCATGGAAGCCGCAGCTGCATTTGGCGAAATTCGTAAGCAAGTATCTGTGCCGTTGGTGGCAGACATTCACTTTGACTATAAAATTGCATTGGCAGTTGCCGATGCGGGTGCAGACTGTTTGCGGATTAACCCAGGTAATATTGGTTCGGAAGCCAAGATTCGTGAAGTGGTGGCTGCTGCCAAACATCATGATATTTCTATGCGAATTGGTGTGAATGCAGGATCGCTGGAAAAAGATATTCAGAAAAAATATGGCGAGCCGACAGGTGCAGCATTGCTGGAATCTGCTATGCGTCATATTGATATTTTAGACCGTTTAGATTTTCAGGAATTTAAAGTTTCAGTCAAAGCATCGAATGTGTTTTTAACCATGGATGCTTATCGTTTGTTATCACAACAAATTGATAATCCATTACATTTGGGTGTGACAGAAGCAGGCATTTACCGTACAGGTACCGTAAAATCTGCAATTGCCTTGGGCGGTCTGCTCATGGAAGGCATTGGCGATACCATGCGTATTTCGCTTGCGGCAGAACCTGAAGATGAAGTCAAAATCGGTTTTGATATTCTAAAATCTTTAGGTTTACGTTCTAACGGGATTAACTTTATTGCTTGCCCAAGCTGCTCACGTCAGGAATTTAACGTTATTTCTGTAATGCAGGCATTGGAGGAGCGTTTAGAAGACATTCGTACTCCAATGGATGTGTCGGTTATTGGTTGTAAAGTGAATGGCCCGGGCGAAGCTAAAGAAGCTGATATTGGTGTGGTGGGCGCAAGTCCGCGTTCATTGGTTTATCGTAATGGTGAAAAGAGCCATTTAATTGATACCAATCAACTCGTTGATGAAATCGAAAGCATGGTTCGTCAGCGTGTTACAGAGCTTGAACAAGCTAAATCTAAAGAGATTATTCGTACAAATTTTTCTGAGTAAGTCATGAGTTCAATTGTTGCAATTAAAGGTTTTAATGACATTCTTCCAACGCAAACACCTGCGTGGAGACGTCTAGAGCAACATTTAGCATCTTTAATGGATGCTTATGGTTATCAACAAATTCGTTTGCCAATGGTTGAGCAAACCAATTTGTTTAAGCGTTCAATTGGTGATGCGACCGATATTGTTGAAAAAGAAATGTACACATTCTTAGACAAGGGTAATCCGCCTGAGTCTTTGACTTTGCGTCCTGAAGGAACTGCGGGTTGTGTACGTGCCATGTTAGAGCACAATTTGCTACGTGGTGCGACACCGCGCGTGTGGTATATCGGCCCAATGTTTCGTTATGAAAAACCGCAAAAAGGTCGTTATCGTCAATTCCATCAATTTGGTGTGGAAACTTTTGGCGTTGCAACACCCGATATGGATGCCGAACTTATTTTAATGACTGCGCGTTTATGGAAACGTATGGGCGTTGCCGATAAAGTCCGCTTAGAGTTGAATACCTTAGGTGAGTCGGATGAGCGTGCAGCGTATCGTGCTGCTTTGGTTGAGTTTTTGGAAGCACACAAAGCCGATTTAGATGAAGACTCACAGCGTCGTTTAAGTACTAATCCACTGCGTATTTTGGACTCGAAAGATGCTAAAACGCAAAGCATCCTAGAAAATGCTCCAAAATTGCATGATTTTATGGGTGAAGATACGCTGAATCATTTTGCCCAATTACAGCAATATTTAACCGATGCAGGCATTGAGTTTGTGATTAATCAAAAACTGGTACGCGGTTTAGATTATTACAACAAAACTGTTTTTGAATGGACAACCACGCATTTAGGTTCGCAAGGTACAGTTTGTGCAGGTGGGCGCTATGATGGTCTGGTTGGGCAGTTGAAAGGTAAAGCAGATCAGTCTGTACCTGCTGTGGGCTTTGCCATGGGCATTGAGCGTTTATTGTTGTTGCTTGAACAAGTCGAAGACAATACGCCTGTACGTGATTGTGAAGTGTTCTTGTTGGCAGATCCAACAACTCAAGGAAAGGCGTTGGTTTTAGCTGAGCAAATTCGTGACCAATTGGAACAAGCGGGCAGTCAGATTCGCTTAAAAGTTGGTTCACAAGGCTCAATGAAAAGCCAAATGAAAAAAGCCGATCAATCAGGTGCAATCTATGCCTTGATTTTTGGTGAGCGCGAAACGGAAGCACAGCAATTGGCAGTGAAAACCTTGGCAACTGCTGAGCAAACGACTGTTGCAGTGACCGAAATTGTGCCTTTCATCATTGAAAAATTTTCTTCACAATAAGCCAAATAACATAAGGAAAAGGGTAATCCAATGAGCGCATTGAGTGATGACGAACAACTTGATAGTTTAAAATCGTTTGCGAAAAAATATGGTTCAGCCATGATTAGCGGGATTTTAATTGCGTTGATTGCCTTTTTCGGATGGCAATATTGGCAGAAAAAAACCTTGGCAGAGCAGCAAATGAATACTGCTAAAGTGCAACAACTGATGGATGATGCACGTACAGCAGAAGGCAATCCAGATGCCTTCAGTCAATTGTCTGCAACTGCCGATAAAATTGTGAAAGAAGCCCCTGATTCTGCGCAAGCTATTCAAACTCAATTCTTAATGGCTAAACTCGCTTACGATCAGCAAGATTTTGCTGCCGCAGAAAAAGCCTTAAAGAAAGTTGAAAACTCTAAAGTAAAAGACCAAGGCTTAGTGCAATTGGTTAAGTTGCGTTTGGCTTATGCACAGTTGGCGCAAAAGAAATACGATGAAGCTATTCAAAGTTTGGCCGCGGTGACTGATCCTGCATTTAAAGCCACTGCAGATGAAGCGCGTGGCGATGTTTATGTCGCGAAAAATGACCGTAAAAATGCCAAAAAAGCTTATCAAAGTGCATGGGATACTTTGGTGGAACGTAAACAAGAACGTCAAATTTTACAAATAAAACTCGAAAGTGTTGGTGTTTTGGTGGATGATCCTGAAATTGAACGCCCAGTATTAGAAACACAAGTGGATGAGAGCTAATGAATAGAAAGTATAAAATACCGTTTGCACTGACCGTTTTAACCCTCGCTTTAGTGGGGTGTTCTACCAATAAAATTAAAGTTGCAGAAGTTAAGCCAAATCCACTGCCAAAACTTGAGCAAGCACAAAGTCTAGTTCCTGTATTTTCACAAAGCGTTGCATCGACTACAGCAGCCGATCCATTGCGCCTGCAATTGGATGCTGAAAACGGTGTAATTTATACTGTTGATCCTAAAGGTGAGATGGCTGCCTATCAAGGCAAACAACGTCTTTGGCAAAAACAAGTGTCTAAGCAAGGCTTAACGGCAGGTGTCAATGCTGCTGAAGGCATTGTGGTTGCAGGAAATGCCAAAGGTCAATTGTTTGCTTTAGATCAGCAAACAGGTGAACAAAAGTGGGTTGCAAAGTTAACAGGAGCAATTCTTGCACCATCGTTAATTCAGGCAGGTCGTGTGGTGACTGTAAGTAATGACGGCACGGTATATGCACACAATGCCGAAACAGGTCAATTGGTTTGGACTTACAATTTACCAAACGTACAATTTAGCTTACGTGGCATGGCGGCACCCGTTGCGCTCGATTCACGTACTGTGCTGATTGCTTCTGCAAATGCCTATGTCTATGCACTGGATATTGTTACAGGCGTACCACGTATGCAGCGTCGTGTTGCTATTAGTGAAGGCCGTTCAGATATTCAACGCTTAAATGATATTGATGGCGACCCTGTGGTTGCAGGTCAATTCTTAGTGACCACAAGCTACCAAGGTCAGGTCACCGTATTGGACTTGGCTTCACAACAAGTGATTTGGAGTGAAGATGCAAGCAGTACCAAACGCCCAGAAGTTGCGGGGAATGGTGTATTTGTCAGCACTGCAGATGGCAAAATTGCAGCTTACGAAATCACATCAGGACAAGCACTTTGGGAAAATGACAGTTTGCTCAACCGTCGTTTATCTAATCCTGTATTGTTTGGACAATATTTAGTGGTCGGTGATTTAGATGGTGTTTTACACCTCATTGATCCAAGCTCAGGGCAACTGGTTGGACGTTCAAAAACCAATGGCGAAGTCCGTTCATTGCGTGTAATTGACAATCAACTCTATGTCGCAACGCAAAAGGGCGCATTAAGCGTTTGGCAGAACCGCTAATTTTGTTCTGACTTTTATGCTAAAATAGTTGTCCGTATTTTTACGCGGGGTAATTGAATCATCAATGCCCCGTGTTTTTATTTAATAGAGTGGTCGATGTTCTCTCTGTCGTTTGCGTGGTCGCAACGCTGAACCCAACATCCATACTCTGTTCTTTCTTCCACAGTTTCGGATGTACAGACCATTGAAACTGACTGATCTTGAATAAAGGTTAATCTATGAAACCCGTAATTGCGCTCATTGGTCGTCCGAACGTCGGAAAATCAACGCTGTTTAACCAGATTACCAAGAGCCGTGATGCACTTGTTGCTGACTTTGCAGGTCTGACACGTGACCGCAAATATGGTGATGCAACCTATCAAAATAAATCTTTCATTGTGGTCGATACTGGCGGTATTGGCGAAAGTGAAGGTGGCATCGACTCTTACATGGCTGAACAATCTAAAACAGCCATCCATGAAGCCGATATGATCATTTTTGTGGTCGATGCACGTGCAGGCTTGTTGGCATCGGATGAGCAAATTGCGCGTGAATTGCGTACTTTGGGCAAAAAAGTATTCTTGGTGGCGAACAAAGTAGATGGCGTACATGCCGAAGCCGCTTTGGTTGAGTTCTTTAAACTGGGTATGGGCGAGCCATTGCAAGTGGCTGCCAGCCATGGTCGAGGCGTTCAGCAAATGCTGGAAGACGTTTTGGCAGATGTTCCTGAAGATGAAAACCCAGATGCACATGATCAAGACACAGGTTTGCGTTTAGCCATTATTGGACGTCCAAACGTGGGTAAATCGACACTGGTTAACCGTTTATTGGGTGAAGAACGTGTAGTGGCATACGATCAGCCAGGTACGACACGTGACTCAGTCTATATTCCGTTTGAGCGCAACGAACGTAAATACACCTTGATTGATACTGCAGGTGTGCGTCGTAAAGGTAAGGTCGATGAAATGATCGAGAAATTCTCGATTGTGAAAACCTTGCAAGCCATGAAAGATGCACACGTGGTGGTGATTGTGGTTGATGCACGTGATGGTATTGTCGAGCAAGATTTACACTTGATTGGTTACGCACTTGAAGCAGGGCGTGCCATGGTGATCGCAATTAACAAATGGGACAATATGTCCGAATATGATCGCAAACAATGTAAGTTAGATGTTGAGCGTCGTTTTGACTTTATTCCATGGGCAAAAATCCACCTAATTTCTGCCTTGCATGGTACAGGCGTGGGCGATTTATATCCTTCTATTCATCGTGCTTATGAATCATCACACTTAAAAGTGTCACCTGCGAAACTGACTCAAATCTTGAATGATGCAACAGATGCACACCATCCACCCAAAGTGCAAGGTCGCGCCATTAAAATGCGTTATGCACACATGGGTGGACAGAATCCGCCAACCATCGTGATTCATGGTAATAAGGTCGATAAAACACCTGCAGATTACCGTCGTTATTTAGAAAACGTGTTCCGTAAAGTTTATAAGCTAGAAGGTACGCCTGTAAAAATTGAATTTAAAACTTCTGAAAACCCATTTGAAGGACGTAAGTCACAAGTGGATGAACGCACAGCCGCACGTCGTCGTCGTTATGTGCAGAAGTTTAAGAAAGCCGAGAAGAAGTTTAAACGAGGTTAAGGCTTAAACTTTGATGAGTTTGATAAAAAATCCCGAATGTGAATTCGGGATTTTTTTTGAGCGACTTAATTTAAATATGATAGATGTAGAATTAATGACGCTTCGCCAACAAGCTATTTGACAGACGATTTAACCATTGTGGGCTAATACTCGAAAGCTGCATTAGGGTTTTGGCTTTTAAACCGACCGCACGATGCGTATTGGTCAGGATCGAATCTTTAACCGTCGCTTGTTGATACACCACCTGGGCGACATCTTCTGTCGATAAATGCACGCCCATGTTTTGAATGGTGGCTGCATCCATATCTTTCACCATTGCAGTTTGTACAAATAGCGGCATGACATCTAAGACCCGAATGCCGTATTTTTGCCACTCTATATCTAAACCTTCCGTAATGCCACGTACTGCAAATTTGGAAGCAGAATAAGAAATTAAATCGGCTTGTCCATAAATCGCAGATGCCGAAGACAGGTTAATCACCCGTGCAAAACTTGCTTGTTTTAAATAAGGCAAAGCCGCATGACAACCGTTTAATACACCATTCACATTCACTGCCATAGTCCGATGATGCGCTTCTATGGGTGTGTCTTCAAATGCGCCTGAGTAGAGAATTCCTGCATTATTCACCAAAATATTCAATTCACCTGCCCATTGGCAAAAATCGGATAACGCAGCTTGCCAACTGGCATAGTCTGCCACATCAAGCAAACCTGCATGTGCACGCTCACCCAATTGTTCTGCTAATTGCTGTGCTTGTGCGAGATGAATATCATAAATACCGACACGGTAACCTTGTTGATAAAACAATTGTGCGATTGCGGCACCAATGCCTTGTGCAGCGCCACTAATCAAGATACTGTGCATTTGAACTTGCTCCCTGATGTTATTTTTGTTGTGCATATCGTCCTTGCCATCTGAGCATAACAAAAAAATGGTGCATTCGTGCAATAAATTGAAATAAGGAACAACCCATGCAGCAATTGCTTTCAATCATGCAACAGTTACGTCAACAATGCCCGTGGGATCAAAAACAAACCCCAGAAAGTTTGACTAAATACGCGATTGAAGAAGCTTATGAAGTTGAAGCGGCAGTGCGTTCAGGCAAGGTAGATGATGTACGTGATGAGCTGGGTGATTTGTTGTTGCAAGTGGTGTTTCAGGCACAAATGTATAGCGAGCAAGGTGCATTTGATTTTCAAGATGTGGTACAAGCCATTTGCGATAAATTAATTCGTCGGCATCCACATGTGTTTCAGGCAGAACAGTTTGCGCAGCTTAGCGCAGAAGATGTCGCTGCCTTATGGAAAACCATCAAACAACAAGAAAAACAGGGTAAAGCAAAGTCACGTTTAGATGAGGTGAAACATGCACCCGCTTTGGTGCAGGCACAGCAAATTCAGCAGCATGCGGCACAATTGGGCTTTGACTTTCATACCGTGCAAGATGCGTATGGCAAGTTAGAAGAAGAATTGCAAGAATTACAACAGGCGATTCAACAGCAACAATCCGATGAAATACAGGATGAGTTAGGGGATTGTTTGTTTTCTTTAATCAATGTTGGGCGTAAACTTGGCGTGTCCAGTGAGTTGGCATTATTGGGCACAATTCATAAATTTAGAACACGCTTTGCTTACATTGAAGATCAGGCCGAATTACAACAAAAAACAATAGAAGATATGACTTTAGAAGAAATGGATCAACTTTGGGAGCAGGCAAAACAACAATTAAAATGACAGGTTTTGCGGCAACATGAATATATCGCAGCAATTAAAAGTTTCTTTTCGCTTTTTTTCTTTCGGATGGCAGTACTGGCTTGCATTGCTGTTATGCAGTATCAGTGTATGGACTACAGCACAAAATGTGCAATCTAAGCCTGCGCAGGTGGGTGGGCACAGCTATGATCAAAACTATTTAAAATGGAAAGCGCAGCAAGCCGCGCAAGATCAGCGTTTAAGTGCGGCTCAAACCACATCATCAAGCGCAGAACATTATTTAGCACGTCCTACTCAGCAAAGTGCGCATACAAATCAAGTGCGTTTAAATAGCGCTTCACTAGAACAATTGCAGCAATTGTCTGGGGTGGGCATGAAAAAAGCACAAGCGATTGTGGAATACCGAAAACAAAATGGAAAATTCCAAAGTATTGAAGAACTTCAGCAAGTCAAAGGGATTGGGTCTGCCTTATTTGCCAAGAATAAACACAAGTTGGCATTGTAGCTGCAAGCAGAATTTTAGCACTGCACATTGCAAAATTAGCATGTGAATCAAATTGCCCTTTGATTGTGTTAGAGATATGATTAGCGACATCTTATCTGTTTTACGTTCAGACGTAGGAGACAGCGTCTTTTGCAAACTTTGCGCGCGTCAAAATGTGGTTTATCTTCCGCTCAATTACCTTCTTCCATTTTAGATGTTCTAGATGCTTTAACCAAAGCAGGCTATGAAGCTTATATCGTCGGTGGTGGAGTTCGTGACTTAATGTTAGGGCTAAATCCGAAGGATTTTGATGCCGTAACCAATGCCACACCCTCACAAGTGAAAGAAGTTTTCGGACGACGTTGCCGAATTATTGGACGACGTTTTGAGCTGGCGCATGTCTATGCAGGGCGTGAACTAATTGAAGTGGCCACTTTCCGTGCGCCACCGAAAAAAGCTGTGACTTCTGCGGCGGGGATGATTCTGCGCGATAATAACTGGGGCACAATCGAGCAAGATTTTGCCCGTCGTGACTTTTCAATCAATGCGTTGTATTACCAGCCACGCAAAGGCATCGTGTTAGATTTTTGCAATGCCGTAGATGATATAAAGCACAGAAACTTGCGTTTATTGGGCGATCCAACTTTACGTTTTGAAGAAGACCCAGTGCGTATGCTGCGTACTTTGCGTTTTGCTGCCAAATTAAATTTCAATATTGATCCAAAAATTCTTAAAATTTTTACGCCTGAAATGACGCAGTTATTGCGTGATGTATCGCCACACCGTTTATATGATGAGTCGCAAAAACTCTTTACGATGGGACATTTAAATAAAGTCCTGCCGATGTTGATTGAGTTTGGTATTTGGCGTCAGTTATTTGCCGACATCAAGCCAGACATCAACTCATTTATTGAACGTGCAGCAAAAAATACCGATCAACGGATTGCGATTGGTAAAACCATCAACCCTGCATTTTTCTATGCGGTGCTGTTGTGGCAACCGTTTTTAGAGCGTTGTGACTTTTATCTGTCTAAAGGTGTGGTGGCAGCCGAAGCGCGAGCCCAAGCAGGTTTAGATGTACTGAAACGTCAGGCGACACGTACCATTATTCCTCGTTTTGCTGAAACTTTTATTCGTGAAGTTTGGGAAATGCAAACCCGTTTATTGCAACCGAAACCACAGCAAATTGAAGCATTGTCTGGGCATGCGCGTTTCCGTGCAGGTTTTGACTTTTTATTACTGCGTGAAAAAGCAGGCGATAGCTCGACTTTAGGAATGGGTCAGTGGTGGGATGCCTACCAGCTTATGAGCACCGATGAAAAAGAACGTGCGATTGCCCAATATAACCGATTACGTGCCAAGAGCCGCCGTAAAACAGCGCAAGAACCTGTTGATGTGGCACCAGCAACACATGCTGCCGATATGCAGATTGAACCCTTGGTGAATGAGCCTGAGCCTCGTAGTCGACGTGCGCGTAAAGCCAAACAGTATGAAGAAAATCGGGCGCAATTGACTGCTACAGCAAACGGTTCAGGTATTGGTGCAGATCATCCGATTTTAAAACGTAAACGTGTGCAACGTGATTTAAGCCAAGTGATTTTTGGGCCAACACAATGAGCAACATCACCTATATTGGTTTAGGCAGTAATTTGGGCGATTCGCGTCAAATTTTGACTGAAGCGGTGCAAAAACT
The DNA here is from genome assembly GCF_041464035.1 of Acinetobacter sp. AL9. Classification (NCBI taxonomy): domain Bacteria; kingdom Pseudomonadati; phylum Pseudomonadota; class Gammaproteobacteria; order Moraxellales; family Moraxellaceae; genus Acinetobacter; species Acinetobacter sp. AL9. The sequence continues at coordinate 34,757 of NZ_JAYFSK010000008.1, forward strand.
GGCAACTTTGGGGCAAGTGCAGACTTCTAAACTGTATCAAAGCCCACCAATGGGGCCACAAGATCAGCCTAATTATTTGAATGCTGTGGTACGTTTAGATACCGAACTTGAAGCCTTGGCATTGTTAGATGAATTACAGCGTTTTGAACAAGAGTCGGGTCGGGTGCGTTTACGTCATTGGGGTGAGCGTACGCTAGATTTAGACTTGTTGATTTATGCTGATGCCAACATTCAAAATGAACGTCTGACTGTACCGCATGTGGGGGTGTTAGAACGTGATTTTGTCGTCATCCCGTTGTTAGATTTGGATGCTAACTTAAGCGTTAAGGGACAATTATTAAAACACTCGCCATTGCTTGAACATCCGAGCTTAACTGTTGTAGATGCCAGCAATTGGGCAGGGCTATAAAGTTTTAAATTAAGCATGCGTGATGCTTTTTCCATAGAGGAATATTTTCATGATTAGTTTAAGTGACCTAAGAAAATTTAAAGCGGAAGGTCGAAAATTCTCCTGCCTGACTTGCTATGATGCAAGCATGGCGAAAGCAATGGAAATTGCTGAAATTGATACGATTTTAATTGGCGATTCTTTGGGGATGTCCATTCAGGGGCGTGACTCAACCTTGCCTGTCAGCGTGGCGGATATGGCTTATCATACTGCGGCGGTGCGTCGTGGTAATCAACATGCTTTTATTTTGACTGACTTGCCATTTATGAGTTATGCCACCTTAAATGATGCATTGCAAAGCTCGAAAGAGGTGATGCAAGCGGGTGCACAAATGGTCAAAATGGAAGGTGGTGCATGGCTCAGCGAAACCGTTGCAACACTGACCCGTAATGGTATTCCTGTCTGTGTACATTTAGGTTTAACGCCACAATCGGTGCATGTATTTGGCGGTTATAAATTACAGGCACGTACCCGCGAAGCTGCAGATAAACTGATTGCTGACTGTAAAGCTGTGGTAGAAGCAGGCGCGGCGATTCTGTTACTAGAATGTGTGCCAGCACAGCTAGGTCAAGAAATTTCTGCCTTGTTCCCTGAAATTCCAGTGATTGGGATTGGTGCAGGTACAGACACTGACGGTCAGGTACTAGTGGTGCAAGACATGCTGGGGCTGACTTTTGGTCGTGTCGCAAAATTTGTACGTAACTTTATGAAAGAACAAGCGGGTGAAACTGCCATTTTGGATGCATTTAAAGCCTATCATGCTGCAGTTCAAGATGGTTCTTTCCCTGCACGTGAACAAACTTTCCAAGTCGAGTTGTAATATGAAAACTGAAACCACAATTCAAGGCTTAGCGGCTTCATTACAGCCTGCACGCGCTGCGCGTAAAACCATTGGTTTTGTTCCGACTATGGGCAATTTGCACGAAGGGCATTTGACCTTGGTGCGCGAAGCGAAAAAAATATGTGATGTGGTGGTGGTCAGTATTTTTGTCAATCCAATTCAATTTGGCCCTAATGAAGACTTTGACAGTTATCCGCGAACTTTAGACCAAGACAGTCAATTGTTGGCAGAAGTCGGTTGTGACATTATTTTTGCGCCTTCAGTTGAGCAAATGTATGGCAGCAAACCACGTTTGACCAATATTTCAGTGAGCGAGATTACGGCAGACTTATGTGGCTTGCAGCGTCCTGGACACTTTGATGGTGTTGCGGTGGTCGTGACCAAGTTATTCAATATGGTACAGCCAAACTATGCTTTCTTTGGTGAAAAAGACTATCAACAACTGGCAGTCATTCGTCAGTTTGTACGCGACTTAAATATTCCGCTAGAAGTGATTGGCGTGCCAATTGTACGTGCGGCAGATGGTTTGGCGCTTAGCTCACGTAATGGGTATTTGAGTGCAGAGCAGCGTCAAATTGCACCGACAATCTATCAAAGTTTAAAGGCTGCTGCACAAGCATTACAGCAAGGTGAAACTTTGTCACAAGTGTTAGCGAATATTAAAGCAACATTGACAGCGGCAGGCTTTGTTGTGGACTATGTAGAAGCGCGTACAATAGAATTGCAGAAAATTGAAGCATTTAGTGAAGATCTGGTGTTATTCGTTGCGGCAAAATTGGGCAATACACGTTTAATTGATAATTTGCAGGTCAAACATTCTGCATAGCTGGCAATAGAAGGGTTGCATGCCATGAAACGTATTTTGATCGTGACAGGTCAATCGGGTTCAGGAAAATCTTCGGCATTACAAGTGTTGGAAGATTTAGGTTATTACTGTATTGATAATTTACCTTTGGCATTGCTCCCCGAAATTGTGGATAAACTGGATCAGGAAAATAACTTGGAACAGTTGGCATTGGGGGTAGATGTACGCAGTACCCGTGCCGACTTGCAAGAGTTTGATTTGGTATTTGAGCAACTGCAAAAGCATGGTTCAGTCGATATTATTTATCTGACCACGCAAGATCAGGAATTGATTGCCCGTTTTAGCGCATCACGCCGTCCGCATCCACTCTCTAGCCGTTTTAAAAGCTTGAATGAATGTATTCAAGAAGAAAAAAACTTGTTGATGCCGATTCAGTTCCGCTCTACGGTTCATATTGATACCACTGACAAAAGCGTGCATGATTTAAAACATGTGTTGTTGTCTAAGCTTGGGCAAACTGACAAATTGATTGTAATTTTACAATCCTTTGGCTATAAGCACGGAATCCCCTTAGATGCCGATTATGTGTTTGATGTGCGTCATTTGCCCAATCCACATTGGGATTTGGAGCTAAGAAAACATTCAGGCTTAGATGCACCTGTGCAGAAATTTTTGCAACAAAGTCCGCAAACCCATGAAATGTTTCAGGACATCCATCAGTTTTTAGAAAAATGGTTGCCAGCCTTTGCCGAAGGACATCGACACTACATCACTATTTCAATTGGCTGTACGGGTGGGCAACACCGTTCCGTTTATATCGTTGATAGACTAAAAAAAGCACTTGAGGCAAAATGGTCTATTCAAGTCTTACACCGAGAAATGAAGCACTGGTCATGATTGACACAACTGTTGACGTAATTAATAAACTAGGTTTACATGCACGGGCATCTGGGAAACTGATTGAAGTGACCACCAAATTCCGTTCGTCAATCCAAATTGGTAAAGGCGACAAATTGGTTGATGCCAAAAATATTATGTCCTTGCTCATGTTAGGTGCAGGCAAGGGAACTACTTTACGCTTAGTGATTGATGGTGCAGATGAAGAAAAAGCTTTATCTGATATTCAAGCACTGTTTGCAGCAAAATTTTACGAGGCAGATTAATCGTGGCACGTCGACCGCAACGTTTTACCGAAGATGACTTTGAATCTTTAGAAGGGCGTGCAAGTAAAACCGAACAGAAAAAAGCCGTACAACGTATGGCTGCACTGGGCGAACAATTGGCGCAGTTAAGCGCCAAACAAATTCAGAAACTTCCAGTAGAAGAGCGTTTAATTGATGCTTTACTGGAATTGCAAAGCATTACTTCACATGAAGCACGTCGTCGTCAGTGTCAGCGTATTGGTAAATTGTTGCGTAATGAAGATGAAAGCGTAATTTTGTCTTATTTGACACCGCAACAAGGTGCGAAAAAAACCGCACAGTTACAGCGTTGGGTGGAACGAATTATTAAAGACGGCGACCCTGTGATTAATGATTTTAGTAAAACCTATAAAGCGGCTGAACGTCATACACTGCGTCAGCATGTGTTGCGTATCCACCGTGATATGAAACAGGAAGTGTCTGCGGAAGAACTTGAAGCATCTAAGCTCAAGTTGTTTAACTATGTGCAGCAAGTGGCTTTATTGTCAGAAAGCTAGATTAGCGTACCTTATCTAAGAAGATAGATAGCGTGAGCTGATGATTGCACAAAAAAACGACTCATGACGAGTCGTTTTTATTTGGTCTTAATATAGAGATTTTCAAATTTTAGCCAAACTCACCGACTGAACGCTCTTTGGCCCATTCACGCAGTACAAATTTTTGTAATTTACCTGTCGATGTTTTTGGAATTTCAGTAATCACCACATCCTTTGGTACTTTAAAACGCGCCAAATGTTGACTGCAATAGGCAATAATTTCTTCAGGGCTGACCTGCTTGCCTTCTTTCAGTTCAATAAAGGCACACGGGACTTCCTGCCAACGTGGATCTGGTTTTGCCACCACTGCGGCTGTCAAAACTGCAGGATGTTGATACAGCACCTCCTCCACTTCGAGTGACGAAATATTTTCACCCCCTGAAATAATCACATCTTTAGAACGGTCAGTAATTTTGGCGTAGCCATCGGGTTGGCAGACGGCTAAATCACCTGTATGAAACCAACCGCCTGCAAATGCTTCTGCGGTAGCTTTTGAGTTTTTCAAGTAGCCTTTCATCACGATATTGCCACGGAACATAATTTCGCCCATGGTTTTGCCGTCTTTTGGTACAGGTTGCATGGTTTCTGGGTCTAAAACTTTCATGCCATCTTGCAGCGGATAAGGCACGCCTTGACGCGAATGTAATTGTGCTTGTTCTTGAATGGATAGGTCGCTCCAGCCTGCTTGAGAAGCACACAGCGCAGATGGGCCATAGGTTTCAGTTAAGCCATAAACGTGAGTTACGTTAATGCCAATATTGCGCATACCTTCAATAATTGCTGCTGGCGGTGCAGCACCCGCAACCATCACTTCAACACGGTGATCAAACTGGGTCTTTTTCTCCTCAGGGGTGTTGATGAGCATCGACAAGACAATTGGCGCACCGCAGAAATAATCGACTTTGTGCTCTGCAATTAATTTAAAAATCAGTTCAGGGTCGACTTTACGTAAGCAGATATTGGTGCCACCGTTGGCTGCCATCGTCCATGCAAAGCACCAGCCATTACAGTGGAATAGGGGCAGTGTCCATAAGTAGGTTGCACGTGGGGTCATCCCGCAGGCAATAATATTACTGGCTGCATTAATGTAGGCACCGCGATGATGATAGACCACGCCTTTCGGGTTGCCTGTCGTGCCAGACGTATAGTTCAGGCTAATTGCATCCCATTCATCTTGTGGCAAATGCCATTCAAAATTTGGGTCACCTGCAGCCAGCCAAGTTTCGTATTCAATCTGTCCGATGCTAAGGGCATTGGCAGCATGCTCATATTCTGCATCGTTGACATCAATCACGTAAATTTCATGATTGACCATCGCTAAGGCTTCTTGTGCCAAAGCCGCAAATTCAGGGTCCACCAAAAGCACTTTGGATTCTGCGTGATTAAGCATAAATGCCAGTGTTTTAGCATCCAGACGAGTATTTAAGGTATTCAGCACTGCACCTGCCATTGGTACGGCAAAGTGTGCTTCTAGCATGGCGGGAACATTAGGGAGCAGCACCGAAACAGTATCATTTTTGCTGATGCCTAAATTTTGAAGTTGATGCGCAAATTGGCAGCAGCGCAAATAAGTTTCGCGCCAGGTAATTTGACGGGAACCGTGAATAATTGCGTTTTGGTGAGGGTAAATATAAGCTGCCCGTTCTAAGTAACGTAACGGGGACAAGGCGACAAAGTTCGCAGGGGTACGCGGTAGTTCATCGTATGCGCTGACCATTATTTTCTCCATATGTGTCGTTATTTTATCCTGCCTAAAACGATAGGGACTTTATGGCCGTTATGCAGTTATGCTTTAGTCGAAAATCTGTTGTTTTTATTTTGAATCACTTGTAAGTACGTTTAAAAATTAGTTTAAGTAAAATTAGCGGTTTGTTATCTATTAAAAATAATCACTTATTCTTTTATTTGTCTTTTATAGCGTGATGGGCGAAGTCCGTCCAATGCTAAAATGCATGGCTAAATTCACGTAATTCTCTAAAGTCAAGTTGTTAGCTAATTTTAGTCCTGCTCAAAGACGAGATGTTATGTTTGTTTGGTTATTTATAGTTATAAATTTAAGTCCCTACTTGTTTTTTAAGTAGGGAATAAATTAAGGCTTATAGAATGAATTCATAAGGTCTATTCAGTGGATGCTTACTTTTATGCAACTTCTTGAACAGCTTAATCTACAGCAAAAATGGGTTAATCCATTTTCATTCAGATTTCAACGACTCCAAGTTTGCGTGCAGCGCGATATTCAATAAACAACTCAAGCAATCGCCAAAGTAAGCGCATGGAATAGGGGAGCGTGACATGCACAGAGATTATTTTTAGAAACTACTCAAAGTTTGCAGCATCAGGATACAGGAACACCACAACTGATTGTGGATATAGCACGTTTTCAGCATAACTTGGATTATGTTACAGCGCATTTGCCTGCGCGGGTGTAGCTACGACTGGTGATGAAATCGCTAGCGTGTTTGGAAATATTGCAAAATGCAAGCCAAAATCTGAATACGAAACGTTTTATGGTGGCTATTAGATGGGGAGATTATTTTATTTTGAGGATAGTCATCCACACGCCTTATATGGACGAAGCAGCAATCAAGAGTTGGTTCAAGTACCCAAACAGTATCGCATTCAAATAGAGGATTAGGTGTTTTTACGCCCGCAGTAGAGTGAGGCGGTGTTACCCCACTTTGCCGAGGTGTATGCCTATCTGCATCAACAATACACGCCTTGGGCAACATTTAGGGAATAAAAACAGCTGAAATACCGATTCTTTGGCTTTTTTAGGACACAATGGTTTAAACCTGTACGCAAGCCGTGTAAAATTTAAGGCGCTTTTTTATTTATACACCGTTTTTATCTTTTGAGGGTCTCCCTTAATCATAATCTCGCGGTGATATGCTCCATGGTACGGGGCATCACTCCTTAAGGATTTTTATCTATGCCTATTATCACTTTGCCAAATGGCGATCAAAAACAGTTTGATCAAGCCGTATCTGTGATGGAAGTTGCTCAAAGCATCGGTCCAGGTCTTGCCAAAAATACAGTTGCTGGACGTGTGAATGATCGTTTAGTCGATGCTTGCGATTTAATTACTGAAGATGCAACCGTACAAATTATTACGCCTAAAGATGAAGAAGGTGTAGAAATTATCCGTCACTCATGTGCGCACTTGGTGGGGCATGCGGTAAAACAGCTTTTTCCTGAAGCGAAAATGGTGATTGGTCCTGTCATTGAAGAAGGTTTCTACTACGACATCTGGATGCCACGCCCATTTACATTAGATGACATGGCCGCAATCGAAGAGCGTATGAAAAAGCTCATCGACCAAGATTATGATGTTGTAAAAAAAATGACCCCACGTGATGAAGTGATTGCAGAATTCACAGCACGTGGCGAAGAATATAAATTACGTTTGATTGCAGACATGCCAAACGAAACCCAGATGGGCTTGTACTATCACCAAGACTATTTGGATATGTGCCGTGGTCCACACGTTCCAAACACTAAATTCTTAAAGTCGTTCAAACTCACCAAAATTTCTGGCGCTTACTGGCGCGGTGATGCTAAAAACGAACAGTTACAACGTATTTATGGTACGGCTTGGGCAGACAAAAAGCAGCTCGCAGCGTATATCAAACGTATTGAAGAAGCAGAAAAACGTGACCACCGTAAAATTGGTAAAGCTTTGGACTTGTTCCACATGCAGGAAGAAGCGCCAGGCATGGTGTTCTGGCATCCAAATGGCTGGACGATTTACCAAGTACTTGAACAATACATGCGCAAAGTACAACAAGACAATGGTTACCTAGAAATTCGTACCCCGCAAGTGGTCGATTTTACGTTATGGGAAAAATCAGGACATGCTGCCAACTACGCAGACAATATGTTCACCACCCATTCTGAAAACCGTAACTATGCAGTAAAACCAATGAACTGCCCATGTCACGTACAAGTCTTTAACCAAGGGCTTAAGTCGTATCGTGATTTGCCAATTCGTCTTGCAGAATTTGGTTCATGTCACCGTAACGAGCCATCTGGTTCATTGCACGGCATTATGCGCGTACGTGGCTTTACTCAAGATGATGCGCATATTTTCTGTACCAAAGAACAAATTGGGCCAGAAGTTGCAGACTTCATCAAACTGACTTTAGATGTGTATAAAGATTTCGGTTTTGAAGAGGTGCAAATGAAGCTGTCTACACGTCCTGAAAAACGTGTGGGAGATGATGCACTTTGGGATATGGCAGAAAAATCTTTGGCAGATGCTTTGGATGCTGCAGGTTTAGAATGGGAGTTGCAACCAGGTGAAGGCGCGTTCTACGGTCCGAAAATTGAATTCTCACTGAAAGACTGCTTAGGTCGTGTGTGGCAATGTGGTACAATCCAGTGTGACTTTAACTTGCCTGAACGTTTAGAGGCATCTTATGTCACTGAAGACAATGATCGTGATCAGCCTGTAATGTTGCACCGTGCAATTCTTGGCAGCTTTGAACGATTTATTGGTATACTTATTGAGCACTATGCAGGCTTTATGCCACCATGGTTAGCGCCAGTGCAAGCTTGTGTCATGAATATTACCGACTCACAAGCTGCTGCAAGTGAACAGGTCGTCGCAAAACTTAAAGAAAACGGTATTCGTGCTATTTCTGACTTGAGAAATGAGAAAATCGGCTTTAAGATTCGTGAGCGTACATTAGAGCGTATTCCATACTTATTGGTACTTGGGGACCGTGAAGTGGAAGAAGGAACGGTAAACGTCCGTACTCGCTCAGGAACAAATTTGGGTACTATGTCAATTGATGCTTTCATTGACCTAGTGAAAACAGCCGTCGCAGAACGCGGCCGGTATATTGTGGAGTAACAGCGATTAAACAGCCTGACCGTAATCAACAGGGCGGAAAATCTAACCGTCCTGCTTTGAATGATGAAATTCGTGCAAAAGAAGTCCGTCTTGTAGACGAAAATGGTGAGCAAAAAGGTATTGTAAGCTTGGCTGATGCATTGCGCGCAGCAGAAAGCGTCGACCTTGATTTGGTGGAAATTGTGGCAAATGCCGAACCACCAGTATGTAAAATCATGGACTTTAACAAGCATTTGTTTGATCTAAAGCAAAAGCAGAAAGAAGCGAAGAAAAAACAGCATCAAGTACAGGTGAAAGAAATCAAGCTGCGCCCTGCGACTGATGTTGGCGATTACAACGTAAAATTACGTGCAATTATCAAATTCCTTGAAGAAGGAAACAAGGTAAAAATCACTTTACGCTTCCGTGGTCGTGAAATGGCTCACCAACAGTTAGGTTTGGCTCAATTACAAAAAGTTGAAGCTGACGTAGTTGAATATGGTGTAGTTGAACAAGCACCAAAAATGGAAGGTCGTCAAATGGGAATGCTGCTTGGTCCTAAAAAGAAAAAGTAAGCACTCATTGAGTCTAAAAAGCCCTGCAATCGCAGGGCTTTTTGATGCTGGTTTTATGAGTCTCGATGGAATTTTAACTTCCAGTGGTCTTGAAGCATTTGAACGATGGCATGACGATGCTGTTTGGAAAAACTGAGTAAATATATCAGGCTGAATTTATGTCTCAGCCAATTGATGGGTTGTTGATGAATAAAAATAAACTCTATGGTTCCCATTTTTCTGTCAAATGCATCCAGATCACTCGTTGAATCGAAAGTTTTTACTTGCCTTAACATCCAAGTAAGTGGTGCATCAAACTGATGATTAATCCGGCAATCATAAATTTCATGTTTTTGAATGCCGAAAGTAATGGGAATGTTCCAAACACTATAATAAATTTTCTGTGGTGTAATGATTAAACGTAAATTCCATAAGACCACTGCGATGGCTATACAGCCTAGATTGTATAAGTGCATGGTCAGTTCCAGCTCAATGAATAGCGTCCAGATTTCTACAAAAGTCCTATTATTGCTCCGCCCGATATAGAAAATAACTGAAGTTACCAAGAGCGGTAAGAGAACAAAAAATACGGCTGCAAGTTTAAAGATAGCAACCGGATACTGTTTTGTTGAAGGTTGTGCTTTCATCTATGTTTTTATTATGCATGTTTTGAATCTACTATGCTGTTATGTATAAAAAAAGAAAGACTCCAGTTGGAGTCTTTCTTTGAATAAGCACATTATTCCGTATTCACGGTTTTTTCGGTCACCTTTTCCGGATTTTCTAGCAGTAACTTTTTGCCGATCGGGATTTGTCGCGGCAACTTCTCTTCTGGAATGATACGTTGCAGATCAATCACCAACAGACCATTTTCATAATCGGCTTGTTGTACTTCAATGTGCTCGTCTAAACGCAATGACAGTTTAAAGGAGCGACGGGCAATACCTTTATGCAGATATTCAGTACCTTCGGTTTGCACAACCTCAGGCTTGCCGGAAATGGTCAGTAAACGGTTTTCAAGTGAAATATCCAGCTCGTTCTGGTCGAAACCAGCAGTTGCCACTACAATGCGGTAATGGTTTTCGCCATGTTTTTCAATATTGTAGGGCGGATAGTTGGGTGCATCGCTTTGCATGGCATAATCAATGAAATCATTCAATCGATCAAAACCAATACTGCGACGGAAAAGTGGATGAAGATTGATGTTACTCATTATTAGAACCTCCTGAGGTCAGCAAAGTCTTAAAACAAGAATTTATCTGTCATGATCATCATCGACAGGGCAAAAGATGAAATATCATCCTGATGCAAAAATAAATATGTGTTTGAGTGAAAAAAATTCAAGGAAGAGCGCGAAAATTTTTTATTTTTAGTTTCAAGTAATTGAATAGATAATAAAAATTTATTTTTCGGTGCAATACTTGTTGTTTTTGGTCAGATCTATTATGTTGTTGAAACACCAAAATAAAGGTGCACGGAGCATAGGCACAAATGATTGATTTATATTATTGGGGTACGCCCAACGGTCATAAAATTACAATTGCACTTGAAGAAATGGGTTTGGAATATCAAATTTTCCCCATCAATATTTCAGAAGATGATCAATTTCAGCCAGATTTTTTAAAAATTTCGCCCAATAATAAAATTCCTGCAATTGTCGATCAGAACGGTCCGCGTGGTGAGCCAATCTCTGTGTTTGAGTCGGGTGCAATTTTGCAATATCTAGGGCGCAAAACTGGCATGTTTTATCCTACCGATGAACAGGAGCGTGTTGAAGTAGAGCAGTGGCTCATGTGGCAAATGGGTGGTTTTGGTCCAATGTTAGGACAGAATCATCATTTTAGCCGTTATGCACCAGAGAAAATTCCTTATGCGATTGAACGCTATATCAATGAATCCAAGCGTTTGTATGGCGTGTTAAATAAGCAGTTGATGGGGCAAAAGTACGTGGCGGGCGAATATTCAATTGCTGATATGGCTATTTTGCCGTGGGCGTTACGTCATGACTGGCAAAATATTTCGCTGGAAGATTATCCGTATGTACAAGACTATATTACACGGCTGACTGCGCGCCCTGCAGTGCAGAAAGCACTCGCGATTCAAGTTTAAATCTACTTTTATGCTAAGATGCCAGCCACCTGATACCTCACTTTTTCAGGTGGCTTTTTTATTGGATGAGCTATGCAAGAATTTTTTTTAAACTTTACCAAGATTGTTGAGCAAAATGCCAAAGTGTATTGGAGCATTATTTTGGGCATTGTGTCTTGCTTGATCTTATTTGTGATCGAAGCATTTCATGTGCAGAATATGATTGCGGCTTTAAATAGCACAGATCAACAGGTTTTACGTGCTGCGATTGAGCCTGTTACTCAGCGTTATACATGGGCACGTGCGGCACTTATTTTGCTTAGTATTTTTTGGGCGAACTGGGAATATCGTAAAACCAAGCAGGCTTTAGGGCTTTAAATCGTCTATGCTTTGGACGCTGTTTGGTTTATTTTTATCTGCATTTGGTGCGGCAACTTTATTGCCTTTACAGTCCGAAGCTGTGTTGTTGGGGCTGTTATATGAAGGCAGCTATGCACCCATTTGGCTGATTAGCATTGCCAGTCTAGGCAATATTTTAGGTTCTTGTGTGAACTGGTATTTGGGACTCAAGATCGAACATTATAAAGATAAAAAGTGGTTTCCTGTTTCGGCTACACAATTAGAAAAAGCACAGCACACCTACGCCAAATATGGGTTTTGGTCTTTACTGCTCAGTTGGATGCCGATTATTGGTGATCCAATTACGCTGATTGCAGGTTTAATGAAAGAACATTTTGCCCGTTTTGTGTTGATGGTGAGTCTAGCCAAAATCGGGCGTTATCTGTTTATTTATTTTGTTTATACATGGGTTTAAGCAAGCAACCCCTATTATCTATAGACACTTATGACTGTTCTTGAGCATCACACGTGTTTAAATCAAAATAAATTTCATCTTTTAATTTTGACTTTTTATACAGCCAAAATTGACGCGGTACATCTACTTGAGCAGCTTTCACTGCAGCTAAAATTTGTTGATCAAGTGCGTATTGTCCCGAACCTTGTGTCAATTTCACACGTTTCACTTCGCCATGCTTATTTACTTTGAATTGAAACTTTAACTTACGTGAGTGATTTTTTAAATCTTCCGCACTTAAGTTTAATTGTGGTTGACTACGATACTTAAATTGAACTTTTTGCTGTTGTTGCTGTGCTAACCATTGTTTAGATTGAAAATCAAACTGGCAATCTTCGTGCTGGTTATCCTGAAATCTTAAATTAAAGCTTTGAAAACCAATGGTCGGTACGGCAGTATCTTCTACATAGGTCGGTTGAATTTCAGCAGTGCGAACCGCTTGTAATAAGGCATCATCTATTTTTTTCAGCCCTGTACTTTCTTGAATAGTGGCTTGACTGATTTTGCCGGTTTCATCTGCATAAATACGCACAATTGCAGCTCGGTTTTGTTGATTTAAATCTTCATTTTTATATTTGGGTTGTGGAAACTTGCGCCATGCTAAGCGTGTGGTGAGATGAGCAGGCAAGGCAGCACTTTTTTGTACTTCGAGTGTGGCTTTTGGTGTCGATTTCTGCTGCGGTGGTTTTGCAAAAAGATGCGTCGCACTGAGTCCAAGCAATAGAGTTATATATAAAGATGTTTTCATCATATTACGGTCTTTTTTATCTCACACAAGACGAGGCGAAGTATTGATGGAATTGTGGATAATCGCAAGGGTAATCCGCAACTTATTGCAAGTTTTTAGGGTGTTGATCTGCACAATTTTTGACAGAGCTTTAGCTTTATTTTGAATTGTAGTGGGTGTTCACAATTCCAGTATTTTTTCCTGAGTTGAATTACGGCAAATGAGTGAGGTAATGATCATTTTTTATTTAGCCAATATGCTTTTGTTTTAAGCAAAGATGCTTTAGAATACTCGCTCCCTTACCTGCAGGTCGTTTTTGCAATGGTGCAGACGTGCCGAACAGGTGTTTAAAGAGGTTGTTATGGCTAAGTTAAAAACTCGCCGTGGTGCAGCTAAACGTTTCAAAGCGACTGCTAACGGTTTCAAGCGTAAACAAGCGTTCAAACGCCACATTTTGACCAAAAAATCTGCTAAACGTATCCGTCAATTGCGCGGCTGTGTAATGGTTCACGTGAGTGACGTTGCTGCTGTTCGTGCTATGTGCCCATACATCTAAGGAGATTATAAATGGCTCGTGTAAAACGTGGTGTACAGGCTCATCGCCGTCATAAAAAAATTCTTGCTCGTGCTAAAGGTTACTATGGTGCTCGTTCACGCGTATATCGCGTAGCGTTCCAAGCGGTAATCAAAGCAGGTCAATACGCTTACCGTGACCGTCGTCAAAAGAAACGTCAATTCCGTGCTTTATGGATTGCGCGTATCAATGCGGGCGCTCGTCAAAATGGTTTATCGTACAGCCGTATGATCGCTGGCTTGAAAAAAGCACAAGTGATTATCGACCGTCGCGTACTTGCTGACATCGCTATGCATGACGCAGTTGCATTTGCTGCTTTAGCTACAAAAGCTAAAGATGCATTAGCTGCATAAGTCTTTATGACTTAAAAGAAAGACCGCATTTGCGGTCTTTTTTTATGCCTGAAATTTAGGGTCTCTGCCAAGTTTCATAACTCAATCTGAGAAATTTTTAGCCACAGCCTGAGCAAAAACAAGCACTGCTTTGTTTGCAGCGGAAGGCGCAGCGAAGGACAAGCATATTTTTTGCTGCTATTGCGTTATGTGCCGGTCATTTAGAATGACTAAATTTCCTGTCCCATGCCTTATATCAGCTAAAAAATATGCGTTGTCGCAAACATAGACGAATTGTCAACAGCCCCTAAGCTTATAAACCAAAATAATAGGCAGCTGCACAAATAACCACAGTCATTAAAATCAGTTTAATCACGGCAGATGTACCCACTTTATGCGTAGCTGCAGGTGTTGGTATTTGTGGTGAAGCGATGTTTTGTACTTGGCTAGGCGTTGATTCAAAAGGATCAGGTGTTTGCACTGGCGTGAGCTGTGCGGTCTGATAATGGTTCGCAACCTTGGTGATAAATTTGGCGTGTAAATCTTCAAGTTTCTGAGAAAAATGACGTAAATTGAGTTGTTCGCTTGGTTCAAGTTCTGTGCCATCGGCATGATAAGGATGCTGGATTTGATTCTGAATGTGTTGATCCAGTGCATCTAAACGATACAGCATCTGATGTGCATAGGCAGCAGGGTAGTCTGCGGGGATTAACGCCAAAGTTGGGTACATGCTTTCAGTTGCGTTTTGAGTAAGATCTACACCGAAATAAGGTTTAGCGCTTTGCTCTGGTTCAACAAACTCTGTAGCACAAGGATTTAAAAATAACTCGGAGCGAATAAAGCGATCAATTTCATCCCAGTTTGGAGAGGCAAAATCTGTATCGAGCTGTCTGGCAAGTTTGTGATTTAATTGATAACGCCACATGACTTCTTGACGTAGCTCGCTCTGTTGGGAAACAGGCGCCATATAATCTTGTTCTGCGGTATACCATTCTGCAAGCTCTTTTCCGAAAATCCAAGCAGATTTGTGCTGTGCCTCGTGACTCACAATAAAGTGTGCAAAAGGCAATAACTCTACATTTGGATTGGGGTTTTTTTCATCATTTAAAATACTTGCCTGATGTAGGCTTAAACGTCGCACACCTTGTTGTTTAAGATGCTCTAACCAGATTTGAAAGTGTTGTGCCAGTAAATGTTGTGACAATAAATCACGAAACTGAATTTGATGCTGGTTAAACACTTGATGCTTGAGCCAATGATTAAAACTTAAATCTTGAGCCAAATATTCATTGCCATAAGTCACAAGGGTAAGTTGCTGTTTCCAAATCTGATCGAGCGCCATAATGTTGAGATCTCGTGGTGATTGGCTTTATCTTATACTTTTTGTATTTCAAGATGCTAATCTAATTTTCATTACATCGAAGCTTCATCAAAGCGACTAAAAACTGTTAGAATACGGGGTTTTTAAATTATTTCTAAATTGTTGCTTTTGAGAGTTACTATGTCACTGGAAGCCCTGACCAATGAAGCGCTCGCTGCAATTGCAGCAGCAGAGGACCTTGCTACACTCGACCAGGTGCGAGTGCAATTTACGGGGAAAAAAAGCCAGCTTGCGGAACAATCCAAAGCACTGGGTAAAATGGACCCTGAACAGCGTAAAGAATTTGGTGCACAAATTCATGCTGTGCGTGAAGCAATCAATGCGGCATTAACTGCGCGTCAAACTGAATTACAACAAGCGGCTTTGGCACAAAAACTGGCGAATGAAACCGTTGATATTACTTTGCCAGGTCGTGGTCAAAGCATCGGCAGTATTCACCCAGTTACGCAGGTACAGGAACGTATTTGCCAATTCTTTACCAAAGCAGGTTTTACCGTGGCAACGGGCCCAGAAGTTGAAGATGACTATCACAACTTTGAAGCGTTGAATATTCCAGGACATCACCCTGCGCGTGCCATGCACGATACTTTCTATTTTGATGTGAATCATTTATTGCGTACCCACACGTCGGGCGTACAAATTCGCACCATGGAAAATCAACAGCCGCCTATTCGTATTGTTTGTCCAGGTCGTGTGTATCGCTGCGACTCAGACCAAACACACTCACCAATGTTCCATCAAATTGAAGGCTTATACGTCGCAGAAAATACCAGTTTTGCAGAACTCAAAGGTTTGTTGATTAACTTATTAAATGAATTCTTTGAAAAAGACTTAAAAGTACGTTTCCGCCCATCTTATTTCCCATTCACAGAGCCAAGTGCTGAAGTGGATATTATGGATGAACGTGGTCGCTGGTTGGAAGTTTTGGGCTGCGGTATGGTGCATCCAAATGTGTTACGCGCTTCAGGCATTGATCCAGAAAAATATAAAGGTTTTGCCTTCGGTTTAGGGGTAGAGCGTTTTGCGATGTTGCGTTATGGCATCAATGACTTGCGTATGTTCTACCAAAATGATGTGCGTTTCTTGCGCCAGTTTGCTTAAAACTTTTTAAACAACCTTTCCTAAAATTAGGAGAGGAAAAAGAGATTATTTTTAAATTTTAAAAATCCCCCTAAATCCCCCTTTGTAAAAGGGGGACTTACGCGAAATAAATAGAAGTGTGGGAATTCCCCTCTTTGTTAAAGAGGGGTTAGGGGAGATTCAGGAAATGAATGTATGAAAATTAGCGAAAATTGGCTACGCACGTGGGTTAACCCAGCCATTGACAGCGATACTTTATCGAATCAACTCACGATGCTGGGTCTAGAAGTTGATGATATGTCACCAGCAGCAAAGCCATTTACAGGCGTTGTGGTGGGTGAAGTCTTAACGGTTGAACAGCATCCAGATGCAGATCGTTTACGTGTGACTACGGTAAATATTGGTTCAGGTGAGCCGTTGCAGATTGTGTGTGGTGCGCCAAACGTGCGTGTAGGTATGAAAGCACCTGTGGCAACCATTGGTGCGGTATTGCCAGGCGACTTTAAAATCAAAAAAGGCAAACTGCGTGGTGTGGAATCACAAGGGATGCTCTGCGGCGCATCAGAAATTGACCTTGAAGATAAACTTGATGGTTTATTGGAACTGCCTGCAGATACACCTGTAGGTGTGAATGTACGTGAATATCTTGATCTAGATGACCATGTCATTGATATCAGTATTACTCCAAACCGTGGTGATTGTTTCAGTATTCGTGGTATTGCCCGTGAAATTGGGGTGATTAACCAATTGCCAGTGAATACACCTGACATTCAGGCAGTAGCGGCAACTATTCAGGATGAAAAAACTGTACAAAGTTTGACGGAAGGCTGCCCACGTTATTTAGGTCGTGTGATTAAAAATGTAAATACCAAAGCCGCTACACCTGAGTGGATGGAGCGCGCGTTGGCACGTTCAGGTATCCGTCAGCACAGTATTTTGGTTGATATTACCAACTATGTCTTGATTGAATTGGGTCAGCCAATGCACGCTTTTGATGGTGCTAAAATTCAAGGTGGCATTCAAGTTCGTCAAGCGACTGCAGCAGAAAAATTGGTGCTGTTAAACGAGCAAGAAGTTGAGCTGCAAGATGATGTGATGGTGATTGCCGATGACGCAAAAGTATTGGCGATGGCGGGCATCATGGGTGGTTTATCTTCTGCGGTAAGTGATGAAACCACAGAAATTTTCCTTGAATCCGCTTTCTTTGCACCATTGCATATCGCAGGTCGTGCACGTCGTTATGGTTTGCATACCGATGCCTCACAGCGTTATGAACGTGGTGTCGATTTTGAATTGCCATTATTGGCGATGAACCGTGCATCACAACTGATTGCAGAATTTGCTGGCGGCGAATTTGGTCCAATTACAGTGGCAGAACAAGCAGCACAATTGCCAACACGTGAAGCAATTGCGTTAAATCAAGCGCAAGTCGATCAGCTCTTGGGTTATCACGTTGATGCTACATTTATTGCCGATGCTTTAACTCGTTTAGGCTGCGAAGTTACTGTTCAAGCTGAAGGTCAGTGGAGCGTTGTACCACCATCACATCGTTTTGATATGGCAATTTACCAAGACTTAATTGAAGAAGTTGCTCGTATTCACGGTTATGACAACATTCAAATCAGTTTGCCTGTGATTGATGTGCAATTAGCAAAATACCAAGATCAGTTTGAAGTTGCGCAATTACGTCAAACCGCAGTGACTTTAGGTTATCAAGAAGCAATTAGTTTTAGCTTTGCCGATGCAAAATTGGAAAAACAATTAAACCCTGCAGTGAATCCGTTGGCATTGGCGAATCCAATTTCAAGCGATTTGGCAGTAATGCGCTCAACGTTGTTATCCAGCTTAATTCCATGCGTTCAGTACAACGTGAATCGTCAACAAAACCGTGTGCGTTTCTTTGAGTTGGGTTTACGTTTTGATTATCAACATGCAGCAAGCATTCATGACTTGAAGCAAATTCCAACTTTGGCATTGATTGCGGTGGGTGCTAAACATGCAGAATCTTGGCATGCTAAAGCTCAGCCTATGGATTTCTTCGATTTTAAAGGCGATATTGAAGAAATTTTAGCTGCAGGTCGTGTGCAGGTAGAGTATGTTCGTTCAGAGCGTACTTGGTTGCATCCTGGACAATCTGCTGAAATTTTGGTAGATGGTCAGTCTATTGGTTACTTTGGTCGTTTACATCCATCTTTAGAAGATGAGCTGGATTTAGGCACGGCTTGGGTAGCAGAACTCGATCAAACAGCAGTTTTGCAAACTTATGTATCTAATTTTACAGAATTATCACGTTTTCCATCGGTTAGACGTGATATTGCGCTTTTAATTAGTGATAAGATAAATGTAAGCGAAATTCAGCAACTTATTGAAAAAACGGGTGGAGCGCTGTTAGACTCAACTTGGTTATTCGATGTGTATACTGGACAAGGTGTTGAACAAGGCAAGCGTTCTTTGGCTTTTGCTCTGTTATGGCAACATCCAACACGTACACTTGAAGATGCTGAAATTAAATCTGGTATGGATAACATTCTGCAAGTGTTGGAAAACACTTACCAAGCGACATTGAGGGCTTCATGACAGCATTAACAAAAGCAGAAATGGCTGATCATTTAAGTGAGCTCACGAGTTTAAACCGCCGTGAAGCGAAACAAATGGTCGAGTTATTTTTTGATGAGATCAGCCAAGCACTGATCTCTGGCGAGCAAGTTAAACTTTCAGGGTTTGGGAACTTCGAGTTACGTGATAAACGTCAACGACCTGGTCGCAACCCGAAAACAGGCGAAGAAATTCCAATTTCAGCCCGCCGTGTAGTCACATTCCGCGCAGGGCAGAAATTCCGCCAGCGTGTGGGAAATGAGCAGATCGATTGATCTGCTTTTTTTTATGCTTTTTATAAGAGATTTTAGAAAGACGCTGTGATTTAGCAAGACATAGTGATTGATCTTGCAATTGGGAGACTTGAATCAAACTATGGATATGAATGAAAACACTGTAGAGCTGAACAAGACGCTACCTAAGAATTGAGCGTGGAGATGAGAAACCAAAAGGTTATATCGAAATAAATGCCGAATGGGGTTAAGTGTTTTGGTTAAATGCTTTTATATGCTGAATCATCTACTTGAAAAAGATGGATTGAGCGATTTGGAGATATTGTGCTGAGTAAAATAAATTTTAGACAAAATATTCAGAAATAAAAAAGAGAGCCATCGGCTCTCTTTTTGTACTGCATAATCGTATCGATTATTGAGCAGCAGCTTCAGAAGCAGCAGCAGCAGCGTCTACAGCAGCATCAGCAGCGTCAGTTGCAGCAGCAGCAGCAGTGTCAGCAGCATCAGTAGCAGCGTCTACAGCAGCTTCAGCGCCAGAAGCAACTTCTACAGCAGCAGCGTCAGCAGCAGCTTCAGCTTCAGATGCAGCTACAACAGCTTCAGATGCAGCAGCGTTAGCGTCAGCAGCAGCTTCTTCAGTTTTTTTAGCACAACCAACGAAAGCTAAAGTAGTAGCAACTGCAGCAGCAATAGCGATTTTTTTGAATAACATGGCATCACTCTCTAAAATATGAGATTAAAAAAAACCGACGTTAGTCTGTTGTATGCTTTTATTATTCCTAAATTTTGTTAGGCACTAACAACGCAGGCGCAGTCTAACTGGTCTGCGAATATGCTATCACTGCGCTTTTTGAATTGCTACTAGGTTGATTGAAAAAAAGGCAAAAAAACGCGAAAAATACGTGCTTTTTTAACAGAAAATAACAATTAATTTGGCATTTTAGATTGGAGAGTTGCACGGTAACTGGCTAAAAACTAAAAGGTTTTTACTAAATATTTTTTTATAATCATTTACTTAAAAATAAGTTTACATATACCGCGTGCAATTGTGTCTTTATGTAAATTTTGTCAACCAAATAAAAAAGCCATCGTTTTAAGATGACTTTTTTAGGTGTTCTAATATTTATAGCCGTTTAATTGGCTGCTTTACGTTTCATTTGATCAAAGAAGTCGTCATTAGTTTTGGTTTCTTTCATGCGATCAAGCAAGAATTCCATTGCTGCCAATTCATCTTGAGTGTGTAACAATTTACGCAAAATCCAAACTTTACGCAAATTATCTTCACTCATTAAGCGCTCTTCACGACGTGTACCTGATTTTTTGATGTTCATGGCAGGGAAAACACGTTTTTCTGCAATACGACGGTCTAAGGTAATCTCTTGGTTGCCTGTACCTTTAAACTCTTCGTAAATCACTTCATCCATTTTACTGCCAGTTTCAATCAGTGCAGTTGAAATAATGGTTAGAGAACCACCTTCTTCAATATTACGTGCAGCACCAAAGAAGCGTTTTGGACGTTCTAAAGCGTGCGCATCAACACCACCTGTTAAAACCTTGCCTGAAGAAGGTACGACAGTGTTGTAGGCGCGTGCCAAACGGGTAATCGAATCCAGTAAAATCACCACGTCTTTTTTATGTTCAACTAAACGCTTAGCTTTTTCAATGACCATTTCTGCAACTTGAACGTGACGAGCAGGTGACTCATCAAATGTTGATGCAATCACTTCACCGCGCACGGTGCGTTCCATTTCAGTCACTTCTTCAGGGCGTTCATCAATGAGAAGTACAATCAAGAACACTTCTGGGTTGTTACGAACAATCGACTGAGCGATGTTTTGTAGCAACATGGTTTTACCCGCTTTAGGCGGAGCCACAATAATTGAACGCTGACCTTTACCAATTGGCGCAACCAAATCTACCACACGTGCAGTTAAGTCTTCAGTTGTTCCATTACCTAACTCCATCACCAACTGTTCTGTTGGGAAAAGCGGGGTTAAGTTTTCAAATAAGATTTTATTACGTGAATTTTCAGGGGTGTCATAGTTAATTTGATTGACTTTGAGCAAAGCAAAATAACGTTCGCCTTCTTTTGGTGGACGAATCGTACCTGTAATGGTGTCACCCGTGCGCAGGTTAAAGCGACGAATTTGCGAAGGGCTGACATAAATATCATCTGGGCCAGCAAGGTATGAACCTGCAGCTGAGCGTAAGAAACCAAAACCATCAGAGAGAATTTCTAGAACGCCATCACCAAAAATCTCTTCACCATTCATGGCATGGCGCTTTAAGATGGCAAAAATAATGTCTTGCTTGCGGTTACGCGCCATTCCTTCAAGGCCCATAAACTCGGCAATCTTGATGAGTTCGCCAATCGGTTTTTTCTTGAGTTCGGTTAAATTCATAGAGGTTCTGATAGAATTAAAATTCTGGGGTACAGGTTAGAGAGGGAGCAACATTTAGCCGCATTCATACAATAAAATGAAAGCAATTGTATTTGCACAATAACGATTCAGAGCACTGATTCATTGTTTGATTGAAAAATGTGAAAAACAATTTCTGTTGCCGAGCGGCATTTTTGTGTTGTGTCTTTTCAGAAAGAGGATGAAAGATCCTGCGTTTCCTGAGCATGCAATATAAGAGAGAAACGTCTACTTGTCAATTTGTAGGCAAAAAAAATACGCCAATGCGTGGCGTATTTTTTTTCATCATCTCTATAAATAGACGATGGATCAATCGACTTAGATATTTTCGTCAATAAACGCAGTCAATTTAGATTTAGGTGCTGCACCGACTTGCTGTGCAACCACTTCACCATTTTTGAACATCAATAATGCTGGAATATTACGGATGTTGTAGTTCACTGCAGTTTGTTCGCAAGAGGTTACATCAACTTTTACAATTTTAACTTTGCCTTGGTATTCGTCTGCAAGTACTTCAAGTACAGGTGCAATTGCTTTACATGGCGCACACCAGCCAGCCCAGAAGTCAACCAATACAGGAGTATCCGATTGAAGAACATCTGCTTCGAAGTTTGCATCAGTGGTGTTTACGATGTTGCCAGACATGGATTACGCTCCAAATAATTTTTAAGATAGCTTTAGTTAGTATTACATAGCCATCTTGAACAAAGTAGGGGAATCTGTGGATTTTCCATTCAAAATACAAATTTGTCCAATTGATCGTGACGATAACGCTAAACGAAAATGCGAATTCTGTAACACAATTGTCATATATGCGGAAAATTTAAATAGTCGTCAAATTGTGCTGATAAATGGCTTTTAAATTAGGTGTATGTGAATTACTCTAGGCACAATTCTGTCTAGGTTTGTTTGAAGAATGTCTGATTTTTTAATTGATGAAGAGTTACTCGCAGCCATCGATATGGGGTCGAATAGTTTCCACTTGGCGATTGCTCGAGTGGATCATGGTGAAGTAAAAAAAGTGGCATCAATGTCAGAAAAAGTACAGTTGGCCGCAGGTTTAGATGAAAATAAGAATTTGACCGAAGCTGCTCAACAACGTGGTTTGGCATGTTTGGCGCGTTTTGTAGGACGTTTAACTGCGGTGCAGTCAAATCGTTTGCGTATTGTGGCAACCAACGCATTGCGTCAGGCCAAAAATGGACATGAGTTTATTCAAAAAGCCGCAGAAATTTTGCCTAAGCCTATTGAAATTATTGCAGGGCGTGAAGAAGCCCGTTTAATTTATTTAGGCGTATCGCACACGATGGCAAATAGTGGTCGTCGTTTGGTGATTGATATTGGCGGTGGCTCTACAGAATTGATTATTGGCGAAGAATTTGAGCCAATTCATACCGAATCTTTACAAATGGGCTGTGTGGCCTATACCAAAGCCTATTTTGCCGATGGCGAAATTAGCAAAAGCAGTTTTGAAAAAGCAGTGGTTGCAGCGCGTAAAGAATTGTATTCGATTGCCAATACTTATAAAGAAGCAGGTTGGGATACCGTTGCAGGTTCGAGCGGTACCATTAAAGCCTGTCGTCAAATTACGGTAAATATGGGCTGGAGCAATGAGCAGGAAAATCTGACTCGTGAAGGTTTAGAAAAACTCAAAGACCGTTTGCTCAAGTTTAAACATGTATCAGAAATGGAATTTGATGGTCTAAAAGAAGACCGTCGAGCAGTTTTGCCAGCAGGTTTGGCAATTTTATATGCCGTATTTGATGTATTAGATATCGATAAACTGGTGTATTCCGACGGTGCGTTACGTGAAGGTGTAATGTATGACTTGTTGGGGCGTTTTCAGCATGAAGACATTCGTGACCGCAGTGTACAGGCCTTAATGGGGCGTTATAACTCAGACCCGAAACAGGCAGGACGTGTGGTGAAAACTGCGCAACATTTGTTTGACAGCGTGGCAGAATCATTAAAATTAAATAATGAAGATAGTGACTTATTACGTCGTGCTGCGTACCTGCATGAAATTGGTTTAGCCATCAGTCACAGCAGTTATCATCGTCATGGTGCATATTTATTGCAACATTCGGACATTCCTGGTTTCTCACAAATTGACCAAAACTATCTCTCGCATTTGGTTGGTAACCATCGTCGAAAGTTGCGCCAAGACGCGAAAACAGAAGCACTGAAAGCGGGTGGCAATAAAATTGTTTACTTAAGTTTGTTGCTTCGCCTTGCAGTTTTGGTCAACGCAAGTCGTAGCGATGCGATGCTTCCTGCCATTGAATTAAGCATCCGCAATGCGCAACAATGGCAGCTCAGCGTGTCGGGTGATGCCAAACAATGGCCATTACTTGTCGCTGAATTGCACGATGAACAAGTGCAATTCAAGAATTGGGACATTGAATTGAATATTCAGTCGGAACAATTTGTCGATTAAGATTTGGTTAATTTAGGGATAACAGTCGACTTATGAAAAAAGCTGCTCAATCTAAAGCATGGAAAACCGTGCAAATTGCACGTCATCCTGAACGTCCGCAATTTCTAGACTATGTGGGTGAAATTTTCACTGAATTTGATGCCTTACATGGCGATCGTTTATTTGGTGATGATGGTGCAATGATCGGTGGATTGGCACGCTTTGATGGTCAGCCTGTCATGGTGATAGGTCAACATCGTGGTCGCAGTACCCGCGAAAAATTACAACACAACTTCGGGATGTGTAATCCAGAAGGCTACCGTAAGGCACAGCGTCTTATGGATATGGCAGAGCGGTTTAATCTGCCAGTTTTCACTTTTGTTGATACCATGGGTGCATACCCAGGTGTAGGTGCAGAGGAACGTGGTCAGGCAGAAGCGATTGCGACCAGCTTAGCGCAATTGTCGAACTTAAAAGTACCTGTAATTGCTACAGTATTGGGCGAAGGTGGTTCAGGCGGTGCGTTGGGTATTGGCGTGGCTGACCGTGTGGTAATGTTGTCACACAGTATTTACTCTGTTATTTCACCAGAAGGTTGTGCGTCTATTCTGTGGAAAACTGCAGAAAAAGCCGAACAAGCCAGTGAAGCATTGGCATTGACTGCAGAAAAACTGCAAAAGATTGGTATTGTAGAATACGTGGTTGATGAAGGTGAGGGTGCGCATTTAAACCCTGAACAAGTCATGCACAGTCTGAAAAATGTGTTAAAAGAAGCTTTGGATGAATTGCAAGCGATGGATGCAACACAACGATGCGAAGAACGTTACCAGCGTTTAATGAAGTTTGGCAGCGACAATTTAGGTCTAGCGTCTTAAGCCAATTACAGGCTTTTTCTGCACAGACAAAATTTTTAATCGGATGTAGTGGCGGCATGGATTCCATGCTGCTACTGCATCTTTTGTCGTTTTTGTGCCCTGAAAAAGTACGCGCGATTTATATTGATCACCAATTGCAAAGTCCAAGCGCAGCGTGGGGCACATTGGTGCAAGCCACCTGCCAAAATTTAAATGTGCCGTGTGTGCTGCAAAAAGTCAGTGTGTCTGAGGGTAATTTAGAAAATCAGGCACGTCAGGCGCGTTATCAGGCCTATATGCAGCACTTAGATAGCAACGAAGTTCTAGTATTGGCGCATCATCAGCAAGATCAGGCAGAAACCGTATTGCTGCGTTTGTTTTCAGGCGCAGGTGTGCAAGGACTTGCTGCCATGCAAGCTGTCGATGTGCGTGATGGCATCAGTATTTGGCGTCCGTTATTGGATATTTCGCGTGAGCAGATTTGCCAATGGAGTGCTGAATTAAAGCTCGATTATGTGCAAGACCCAAGCAATCAGGATGTGCATTATGACCGAGCTTGGGCAAGAGAAATATTGTGGCCTGTCGTGCAACAGCGTTTTCCTAAAATGCAGCAAGCTGTGACGCGTACTGCAAACTTGATGCAAGATGCCGAACATATTTTGGACGAAGTTTTGGCGCAGGATTTAGCTGCATGTGGCACAGACTCGCAGTTGAATTTAATTCAGTTACAACAATTGTCTTTGTCACGGCAACGTCAGCTATTATCGGCATGGATGAAAGGACAGGCACAATATCGCCCAAGTTTTGATATGGTCGAACGCTTGCAACGTGAGGTGATTCAAGCCAAAGCCGATGCACAAGCGGCATTACATTGTCAGGATTATTATTATCTGCGTTATCAGCAACAATTATTTCGTTTGCCGAAAGCGGAGTATTTAGCTGCAGAACATTTTGAGGCAGAAGAACAAGTGTTATGTTTGCAGGCAGATCAGACTTTTCAAGTGTGGTCTGGCTGTTATCAACTGCAACAAGCCAAAGTCGGTTTATCTGCAACTTTGCTGAATCGTCCGTTAACTTTACGGCCACGTTTGGGTGGTGAAAAAATTCATTTGTATGGTCGGGTGGGCACATGGCCACTGAAAAAAGCCATTCAGGAAGCACAAATTTTTCCGTGGACGCGTCATACAATTCAAATATTAAGCCTAGATAATGTTATGCTAGGCGTTTTTAGCCCCAAAGGCTTTTGGCTTGCACAGTCGGACTATTGTGTCGCAGATGGATGGCAACCGAATTTAGTCTCTTAACGACAAAGAACTCAACGAAGAGCGTGAATCATGAGTGCAGTATTGAATTGTAATATTAGTTTCATTGGCGGTGGCAACATGGCGCAAGCCTTGATTGGTGGTTTGATTGCCAGAGGTTTGCCGCCAACCCGTATTACAGTTTCAGACCCTGTAGAACAAGTGCGTGAATTATTAAAAGAAAAAGATGTGCATGTCACTGAGGATAATTTGGCCGCGATTGCAGATGCAGATATTGTGGTATTTGCAGTCAAACCACAGGTTTTGGCACAAGTATTGCGTCCATTGCACGGTCAGTTTGAAGATAAACTGGTGATTTCGATTGTTGCGGGCGCAGAAATTGCCACGATTTCTGAGTTATTACGTACAGAACGTGTAGTGCGGGTAATGCCAAATACGCCTGCTTTGGTGCAAACAGGTGCACATGGTTTGTATGCAACCGAACAGGTCAATAGCACTGACCGTGAATTGGCAAGTCAGGTTTTGGCAGCGACAGGTTTAACTATTTGGGTAAACTCTGAGGCGCAAATTGATGCTGTGACTGCAGTATCTGGTTCAGGGCCAGCATATTTCTTCTATTTGATGGAAAGTATGATTCGTGCAGGCAAGAACTTAGGTTTAGATGAAAAAGTGGCGACAGCACTGACGTTACAAACTGCTTTGGGTGCAGCACAAATGGCAATTACCAGCTCGAATACACCTGCAGAATTACGCAAAAATGTAACTTCACCAAATGGCACGACCCAAGCGGCAATTGAAGTGTTTGATCATGCGCAAATTTCACAAAATATTCAGGCGGCATTGGCTGCTGCTAAAACGCGTAGTCAAGAATTAGCGCAAGAGTTGAGTGATAGTATTTAATTATTGAAAAACAATGAATTTAAATTTTAGGAAAGTTTAAGTATGGGTGCAAATTCTGCGCTAATTTTTGGCATTATCATTAACGTAGCGATTTTGCTCGTATTCTTCCGTTTCTTAATGCAATTGGCAGCGGTGAGTCCTTATAACCCTGTGGTGCTTTCAACCATTAAAGCCACCAAAATTGTAGATGTATTTGGACGTATTTTTCCAACGGTTGGCAAAGGTCGAGTTAACTCTGCAGCCTTGGCTTTGTTGGTGGTGTTGTATCTACTCAAAATTTTTGGTGTTATGTATCTCAATGGTGCGATGCCGAATAGTCCAATTCACTTACTGATTCTGACTTTTGTGACCATGATTCAGGATTTAATCCGTTTCTGTCGTTATTTGATTTTTGCCACCATTATTTTGAGTTGGGTGGTGATGTTTACTCAATCTCGTGGCCCGTATATTGAGGTGATTCAAGAGTTGGCAGAGCCGTTATTAGCACCATTTCGTCGTTTATTGCCGAACATGGGCATGATTGATTTGTCGCCAATTATTGCATTTTTGGCTTTATATATCGCTGAAATTATTATGAATCAGGTAGCGATTGTATTGCTGACTGGCTTATAAGTCGCATTATCCTAAAACATTAAAAAGGACTCAAATCGAGTCCTTTTTTTGTAGTTTAAGTTTGGGCTGACGACCTTAATGAGTCTTCAGAAATACAAATAACCTGCATCCTGACCTCCTTCTAGGCGAAGGAAGGTGCTGAAAAAAGAGAGCGCAACGACTTTAGTGCGCTTCATCCCAGTTATTGCCTTTTCCGACGTCCACCACCAATGGTACAGAAATTTCCACCACAGATTGCATGACTTCTGCCAACTTCGGCGCGAGTTCATCTGCCGCATCTGCATCGACTTCAAATACCAATTCATCGTGTACTTGCAGCAACATTTTGGCTTGCGCTTGCGGTAACATTTTGTCGACTTCAATCATCGCCATTTTAATAATGTCAGCTGCAGAGCCTTGTAATGGCGCGTTAATTGCCGCACGTTCTGCCGCTTTACGTACCATCATATTACGTGCAGCAATATCTGGCGTATAGAGGCGACGACCTAAAATAGTTTCTACAAAACCTTGTTCTAGCGCGACTTGGCGGGTACGTTGCATATATTCATAAATGCCCGGATAACGCTGGAAGTATTGCTTGATGTAGTTTTGTGATTCTTCACGGGTAAACCCAAGCTGACGAATTAAGCCAAATTCCGACATGCCGTAGAGCAGACCGAAGTTTACAGCTTTGGCCTGACGACGCTGATCTGAGGT
The DNA here is from genome assembly GCF_041464035.1 of Acinetobacter sp. AL9. Classification (NCBI taxonomy): domain Bacteria; kingdom Pseudomonadati; phylum Pseudomonadota; class Gammaproteobacteria; order Moraxellales; family Moraxellaceae; genus Acinetobacter; species Acinetobacter sp. AL9. The sequence goes on from NZ_JAYFSK010000008.1 coordinate 62,997, forward strand.
TACGTCTTCTAAGGCAATGCCCAAAACTTCTGCGGCGGTACGGCGGTGTACGTCTTGTCCGTGGTTAAAGGCATCGAGCAGGGCATCATCTTGTGAAAAATGCGCCATCAAACGTAATTCAATTTGTGAGTAGTCGGCTGCCAACAGCACACGGCCTTTAGGTGCAACAAAGGCTTTACGAATTTGGCGGCCAATTTCAGTACGAATAGGAATGTTTTGTAGATTTGGGTCGGTAGAAGATAAGCGTCCCGTTGCGGTCAAGGCTTGGTGATAACTGGTATGCACCCGATGCGTATCCTTATTTGCCTGTTTCAGCAAACCATCGGTATAGGTGCTTTTTAGCTTAGATAAGCCACGGTAGTCTAAAATTAAGCCACTGATCGGATGTTCAATTTTTTCCAAAACACTTTCACTGGTACTGTATTGACCTGTTGCGGTTTTCTTGCCGCCTTTGAGTCCGAGTTTATCAAACAGGATTTCGCCCACTTGTTTCGGTGAGCTGACATTAAAGTTTTCACCTGCCAATTCTACAATTTGGTTTTCCAAATCTTGCATGGTTTGGGAAAAATCGACACCCAATTGATCTAAAAATTTCAGATCAAGCTGAATGCCATTTTCTTCCATACTGGTCAGCACACGCGCCACAGGCATTTCGATGTTGTGCAAAATATTGACCAATTCAGGATGCTTTTGTAGCTTCGCAGACAGCACTTCATATAAACGATACGTAACATGCGCATCTTCTGCAGCGTAGTGCGCAGCCGTTTCAATTTCAATTTGATTGAAAGTTTTTTGCTTGACGCCTTTGCCTGCAATTTGCTCATAAGATGTGGTCAGGTGGCTTAAATATAAGCGTGCCACATCATCCATGCCGTGACGGGTTGCGACAGAGTTAAGCACATAAGATGCCAACATGGTATCGAAATACCAACCTTGTAAATGAATACCGTGATTTTCAAGCACATGCGCATCATATTTTAAATGATGCCCAATTTTATCCACCGCATTATTTTCTAAAATAGGTTTGATTTGTGCCAAAACCTGATCACGGTTGAGCTGCTGTGGTGCGCCCTCATAATCATGCGCCAAAGGTACGTAATAGGCATCTTTGGCATCGAACGCGATAGAAAAACCAACAATTTCTGCAACGCGATAATCCAGACTGGTGGTTTCTGTATCAAAGGCAAAACGCTGTGCAGTTTGCAAGCGTTGCAGCAAAGCATCCCAATGCGCCTGATCTAAAATGGTGTGGTATGTTGCTGCACCGAGTTGATCATCAACACTGCTTTGCGTGGCTTGATCTTCAGTTTCAATTTCATTGGCTGTCGGTGCGGCGACTGTTTTTGCAGCTTGTTTATAATTGCTGTTATTTGGATTATTTGGATGATCGAGCGATTGTAATTGATTACGGAATTCTAGCTCGGTATATAAATTGCGTAAGGCTTCAACATTAGGGTCTTGTAGTTTTAGATCGGCATAACCAAAGTTCAGATCAAGGTCACAAACAATGCTGGCGAGTTGATGATCTAGCGCGATGCCATCGGCATTGTCTTTAATATTTTGTCCGACTTTGCCTTTAATATGATCGACATTTTCTAAAATCGCACCAATCGAGCCATATTCGGTCAGTAGTTTTGCAGCAGTTTTGGCGCCAATGCCAGGCACGCCCATAATACCATCAGAAGCATCACCCATGAGGGTCAGATAATCAATAATTTGATGCGGCCATACGCCAAACTTGTCAAATACAGCCTGAATATCCATTGGCTTTTCTTTGAAGCTGTCTTCAAGGGTAACTTTTTCAGTCACCAACTGCGCCATGTCTTTATCGCCCGTAGAAATCAGTACTTGCTGTCCTTCGGCTTCGGCACGTTTGGCTAAAGTTCCAATAATATCATCGGCTTCTGCGCCTGGTAGCATGTAAAGTGGAATACCCAAAGCACGAATTAAAGCATGTAAGTATGGAATTTGCTGAGAAAGTTCCTCAGGCATACTTGGGCGGTCACCTTTATAAATTGGCGATAGTTCGTGACGGAAAGTCGGCTCAGGCGTATCAAAAATTACCGCCATGTGAGTAGGCTGAGTACGACGCATCAACTTTTGAATCGCAGAGATCGCGCCACGAATAGCATTGGTATGTAAACCAGTTGACGTGGTTAATGGTGGTAGTGCGTGAAAGGCACGAAATAGAAAATATGAGCCATCGACCAAGACAAATGGTGGCATGGATTGATTCCTTCTGCAAATAAGCAGTTTATTGTACGTGATTTTTGCAGTTGTCGCAGAAACTGATTTTTAAGGCAAGTGTTGCAGACGCACAGTTACCGAATTGCTGATGAATCCTGATTCAGAATCGTGCTGTCTGTTGTATGATCGGAGCCATGACAATATCAATAAAATGAAGAGCAATGCAGACAGGGCAGAATGAAATTCGAATCATTTGGTTCATGCTATTAATCATAATTTCAATTGGCGCATGGTGGCTCGGTGTGCCGATGCTGAGTTATATCTGTGCAGTTGCTGCGGTGGTCAGCGTGATGTTTTTTGTGGGACGAGTGCAGAACTCACTGGAACAGGTTGTGGATGCACAGTCACAAGTACAACGCCAAAGCTCTAAAACTCCTTTATATATCGCCGCTTTTATTGCTTTTTTAGGAATATTGCTGGATTGGTATTTACTGACATCTATTGCTTTAAGTGCATGGATTTTTATGTTGTTGCGATGGTTGCAGCGTTTGGAGCAAGGACTGTATCAATTACAGCAATTACAAAGTGCCGCTAAGCTTCAGGCGCATGCTCAAAAGAGCTATCCTCAAAAGACCAATGCTCAAGAGAAAATGGTTCAAACGCAATTCGCAGAGCATATTTTAGCCAATACATCTGAAGTTGATGCAAGTCTTTCATCAGTTAAGGCAAATGTGGATGATGGTGTTATATCAACCGCTTCTCAACCTGAAACCATCGCTATTCAATCTGATTCCACATTATCGAGCGAGCCGAATTCTGTTCGGGAACAAGCAGCTCAAGTTTCTTATCCATATCAAGACCAAGAGTATCTACATCAAGAATATTCAGCTCCAGATTTAGCCAAATCCTCAAGGTCTGTTGCACCTTTTGCAACTCAGTCGCGCTCATCAAGTAACAGTTTATTGCAACAAGCTCAATCATGGCTGATACATGGTAATCCTGTATTAAAAGCAGCAATTGTAGTGTTACTCATAGGCGTGGTGTTACTGCTACGTTTTGCTACTGAACATTGGCAATTTAGTTTGGCAGTGAAACTTTTGTTCGTTGCTGGCGTGAGTGCAGCAGTGACAGTATTCGGTTATCTGTTACGCAACAAAAATCGCAGCTTTGCTTTGGGTGTGCAAGGTTTGGGGTTGGCTGGGCTGTGTCTGACCTTATTTTTTGCCTATTACAATTTGGTCATTCCAAATTTAGCTATCGCCAGTCTGTGTTTTATTGTGGTGATGTTGCTCACGCTCTGGCTGAGTTTAAAACAACAATCAGTCGAACTTGCCCTCATGGCAATGCTGATTGCGTATTTCGCACCGTTTACTTTACCTGTTCGTAATGCAACAGCCATTGAATTTATTGCCTATTATTTGCTGATTAATATTTCGGTTGCCATTTTAAGTAGTTTACGTCCGTGGAAATATTTAAATCAAATTGCGTTTTTAATGACGGTTGTGGTGGGTGGCAGCTATGCCTTTTATCATGGTTATATCTTTGAACGGCAGGTGCTAACGCTTTTAGTTTTGGCGCATGCGGCTATTTTTATTTGGTTGGGTTTTCGCTTTAGTCAGCTTTTGGCACAGGAAGATGTCGCCACGTTTCAGCTGAAACCTATTTTAGACCTTGCCTTGATTTTTGGCGCACCCATTGTCGGTTATGCCTGTTTATATCTGATGTATTTTGAAGAAACAGCAGAGCAGGCAGCCTTTAGTTTGTTATTTGCGGTGGTTTTTGCAGGTTTGTATTGGCTGACCAAACAGCATCGGCAGACACAATTTATTGCACAAAGTTATTTCAGTTTGATGCTGATTTTTAGTGTGTTGATTCCACCTATTTTACTGCCTGAACAATGGAGTGTCATTGGTTGGGCATTACAAGGCGTGGCTGTGTTTATTTTTGCCTTTATTCAATATTCTAAAATTAGCCGTTATTTGGCACTAGGTTTGTTTGCCGTAGCGGGCTTATCTGGGCTGTATTATTTAGTAGAGTTGCCTTATTTCGAGCGCAGTATTTATTGGGTACTGAGCCTAAGTTATGCCACAGTTGTGGTGTTTTCCAACAGCCGTGCAGCTTTCAGACAACAACTGAGCACAGCAACCACGAGCGTACTGTGTTTAATGATGTTGTCTGCAACCAGTTTATGGCTATGGTTAGGTTTAGATTACTTTGATGGAGAACTTGCAACCGTACAGACGCTTTTGGCGGTGGTGGTCATCTATTTACTCATCAACGAAGTACTACTTTCTCGTAAGGCGACATGGTCATGGCTATTGCCCAAATGGTTAGGTCTAACGCCAGTTTCGCTCACTGCAGCAGGTTTATTATTCAGCCGTAGCTATGATGGAGCGGTGCATTGGGTTTCGGGTACTGAACGTCTGCTATTTGCCTTGTTTGCAGGCGTGCTCAGTGTGTTGTGGTTGCGTCCTTTATGGACTGTCCGCAGCGACAAAGAATGGCTGAGTTTAGGACTGTTACCCATTTTGGCGATGGCGAGTTTAACGCTGTTACCACAGCATCCGTATAGCAGCGTGGTGATTTTACCATTGCTCTTTGCGGCGTGGTGTTGGTGGCAACAACCGGATTCAGATTGGCGCAAATTTTGGTATGCGCGTAGCAATTTAATCTTCATGTTGATGTGGATGCTATGTTCACAACTGTTGACTGAACACGCATTTTACGGCTATGTACTGCCTATTTTGAATCCATTTGATTTGGTCAGTATAGCCATGTTGGTGGCTATTTTGTGGATGTTGAATCTGCAACGCAAAACCCATTTAGACCAAGGCTTGGCAGCGGTAATTATGGTCTTGAGTTTACTGTGGCTAAGTAGTTATGTGCTATTACGTGCCTTACATCTGTATTTGGGAACGCCAATCAACCAAATTGCTGTTTGGCAAGATGCCACTGTGCAGCTCAGTTTGACCTTGCTTTGGGTGAGTTTGGCTTGTATCGCCATGTGGATTGCCAGTCTGAAACAATTACGTGCCTTGTGGATTTTAGGCAGCAGTATTTTGGTGATTGTGACCTTAAAATTGGTGCTTTTAGATTTATCTAATATTGGGACTTTAATGCGCGTGCTGTCATTCTTTGCTGCAGGTTTAGGTATGCTACTGATTGCATATATCGCCCCAATTCCTGAGCCAGATCTCGCAAAAAACAACACTTCGCCGTCTTCCAAAGCTTGAGCAGATCCTCAAGTTTAGTTAGAGGCAAAGTGTCGAAGACTGAAACGATTACTTTAAGTCAGGTTCTCGTTTCAGTGCTTGGGCATTGGCATATTGATCAAGTTCTTCATTATTTAAAGGGCGCGATAAAGGATGATCAACAAAACCCATTTTGGGTACAGGAATTTCGATTTGGTTGTCTAGGAAACCATTACGGATACGTTCCTGCATTTCATCACGTACCTTTAAAAAGTTTTCTTGCTGACACCACACCGCAAACAACAATTCAATTGAAGATTCACGGAAAGCTGTAACTGTCACCGCGGGTTTAGGGTCAGACAGCACGAGTGGATATTGATTGGCGACACTGAGCAACACTTCACGCACTTTAATAATATCTTCGTGAAAATTAATCGCGAGGGTAATGGGCACACGTCGGATTGGAAACTTGGACAAGTTATGCACGGGTGCACGAATCAATTGTTCATTGGGTAAACGCACATAAATATTGTCTTGGGTCAGCAATTTAACTGAAAGTAAGTCAATTGAGATCACTTCACCTTCAATGGTGTGTCCGCGAATCAGGGTGATTTGAATGGTATCGCCCACTTCAAAAGAACCTTCGCCAATCAGGAACATACCACTAATTAAATTGGATGCCGAGGTTTGTGAGGCAAAACCCAAAGCCACGGTTAAAATACCCGCTGCACCTAAAAACACGCTGAGTTTAAAGCCTGCTTCTTTCAGGCTCGCCATCACAAACAGCAGGAAAATAAAGTAAAAAATCCCGCGTCGCCAAACTAAGCGTTGATGCGCATTAAAACGTGCGCCAATAGTGCGTACAAAAGTATTGGAAACAAAACGTGCAATTAAGAAACCAATCAAAGACAATACAATTGCGACCAAAATTTCGGTCAGACGATCTGTATTGATACTGGTAAAAATTCCTTTGAGGCTGTTGGTGATTTCTTTGGAAATATTGGAATCTGCCATAACATCCTCTTAGAAAAATGAATCAAACATATTAAATAAAGCACCTGCCGTTTCACGCGGTGGTTGCAAATAGGTCACTTCACCTGCATGTGGCGGGGTGCGATTTTCAATCCGAATTCGTGGCGGGCGGTCTAAACCTTCATGCATCACTTTAATTTGTGAAGTCCATAAACGACCTGTACTTTCGCTGAAAAATAAAGGCAGCGCAGGCACAGGCACATTCATTCGGTCAAAACGCAATTGTTGATTGCTGGTGTTGTGAAATTCAATCGGCGTGACGGCACGAAATGCACGTGGTTTTAATTGATGTAATTCGGTACGGCCATCGACTGCTGTGGCATAGCAAATTTCACCTGTACGATGATTGGGGCCAAACCAAGTATCTTTCGGGCGAATAATTGGCAAATCAAAAATGGGTTCACGTTGACCATCGACAAAGGCAGACATCCACAACGGTGTGCTGATATACAAGGTGCCGCGTTGCCCCGCAGGAATATAAATTGGATCGACAGGTTTAATCACCACTGAACGGTCTGCCAAACGAGGCATGAGCTGTAATTTACTTTGTGTAGATTTGAACATATAGCGTTCAATTTTCACAGGTTGTGGAAAGGCAAATTCAGGATCATCAATGTTATGCCATTGCTGTTCATAATCGTATTGAACCTGCGGGCGATAATATTCCAAACGCCATTCTTGCATACCACGGGTCAAACGTACTAAGAGTGAGCCAAATTGCCACGTTTTAGGACGATTGAGCTCAAACTCATAGTCACCCCACCATTTTAATTTAGCCGAATCAGTTTCTGAAATCTCATGATTTTGTGACAATGGCCTATCCCTTTCTTGATAAATCAGCGAAAACAGACTTCACGCTGTCATACGCTTAGAGTACACTCAAATTAAATTTTTTCATCATTATTATAATCGCTGATGCAAGTACTGAAACAATTACAAATACCGTATAGCTTTGCCAAACGCCATGGGGTGTTAATTCGTTATGAGGGCGATCATGCCTTTATTGTACGTCGTGAAAATACGCCGATGCTTGCCATTCAGGAGGCGCGTCGTTTTTTGGGGCATCCTGCACAGCATCAACTTTGTAGCGATCAGGAATTTCACCAATTATTAAGCAGCAGTTTTGCAGGTGATACAGGCGAGTCGCAGCAAGTCGCTGCGGGATTGGAAGATCACCCTGACTTGCTTAGTTTGGCAGATTCAGTTCCTGAAGCAGAAGACCTGATGGATCAGGAAGATGATGCACCGATTGTACGTTTAATCAATGCTTTACTGTCTGAAGCGATTCGGGTTGGCGCATCGGATATTCATATCGAATCTTTTGAGAAAAAACTGTCAGTCCGTTTGCGGGTCGATGGTCAGTTGCGTGAAATCGTGCAACCGCGCCGTGAACTTGCGCCTTTATTGGTGTCACGTATTAAAGTCATGGCAAAACTGGATATTGCCGAAAAACGTATCCCTCAAGATGGTCGTATTTCGCTCAGACTAGCAGGTCGTGAGGTCGATGTACGTGTGTCAACGCTGCCATCTTCGCATGGTGAGCGGGTGGTAATGCGTTTGCTGGATAAGCAAGCAGGTCGTTTAAACATGACGCACTTGGGGCTGATGCAAAATGATTATGAGCGCTTAAAGCAACTGGTACATCGACCACACGGGATTATTTTGGTTACAGGGCCGACAGGTTCGGGTAAAACTACGACCTTATATGCAGCTTTGTCAGACCTGAATGACGGTTCTAAAAATATTTTGACTGCAGAAGACCCGATTGAATATCAACTTGAAGGGATTGGGCAAACACAGGTCAATACCAAAGTGGATATGACCTTCGCTCGTGCTTTAAAAGCCATGCTGCGCCAAGACCCAGATGTAGTGATGGTCGGGGAAATTCGTGACTTGGAAACTGCCGAAATTGCGGTGCAGGCTTCCTTAACTGGTCACTTGGTACTGTCTACCCTACATACCAATACGGCCATTGGTGCAGTCACCCGTTTAAAAGATATGGGCATCGAGCCGTTCTTGCTGTCAAGTTCATTAATTGGGGTGATCGCGCAGCGTTTAGTGCGCACCTTATGTTCGCACTGCGCCACATGGCATGCTGCAGATGACTTTGAACAAGAACTCTTTAAAAGTGTGACCGATGCAAGCGATTTAAAACTTCCGCAACCGAAAGGCTGTGAACATTGCTCACATACAGGTTTTACTGGGCGGACTGCAATTTATGAAATTGTCCCTGTGGATGAAGCAATGCGCCGTTTGATTCATGGCAATGCCGCGGAATATGAACTGGAAGATTATGCACGACAGCAATCAGGTTCGATTCGTGAAGATGGATTGCGTAAGGTATTGGCAGGTAAAACCACTTTGGAAGAAGTGCTGCGCGTGACCAATGAAGCGGCTGAATAGCTAAAAAGTAAGGTTAAGATAAGAAATACAAAGAGTTGATCACTATATTGTTGATCAACCCTTTTTATTGAAATTCAATTTTAAAATTGCAATAAACGACGATGCTGCATTAACGGCATCGACTCTCGAATTTTGCTTTGTTCATCTAAATCAAAGGGCACTGTAATCAGTTGCGTACCTTCGTCTTGCACCATTGACAATAACTGTCCGCGTGAATTGGCAGCGCCTGAATGTCCCCAAGTCTGACGTTTTTCACCATGCCAACCTTGTTGGGCTGCACCTAAAACCTGACATTGACTGTCCATGCCACGCGCCTGCAAGAGCAATTGCCAATGCATTTGACCTGTGGTGTAAGTAAAAGCCGATGGCGCAGTTAAAATATTGGCGCCTTGCGCACGTAAAGTTAAGGCCAATTCAGGAAAGCGCAAGTCATAACACACCATTAAGCCAATGTTGCCAAACGGTGTTTTCGCCACAACGACTTCAGAGCCGGGTTCAAAAAACTTAGATTCCTGATAACCACCAACAGAGTCACCAACTTGCACATCAAACAAATGAATTTTGTCATAACGTGCTTCAGTTTTTTCTGGGCTAATACATAAACTGACCGTACGCACACGACCATCTGCAATTGTTGAACCATCAGGGCGATATGGGCAGGGCAATGTACCCGCCACAATCCAGATTTGATATTGATGTGCAAGCTGTTCCAAACGCTGTTGAATACTTTCAAACTGTGCCGCGGTTTCGCATTGTTTGCCTGCTGCAAAGCAAACAAAGTTTTCTGGAAAAACGATCAGTTCTGCACCATCGGCTTTACTTTGTTGAATCAATGTTTCAATGATTTTGAAGTTTTCCTCAATATCATTTTGTGAGTTCATTTGAGCAACAGAAAGTAAAGTCATCAAAGCATTCCTGAGTGAAGATCAAGCGTTCTGCTGATTTTGCTCAGCACATTGATCGAGATTATCTTGTTCTTTTTGTAGCTGTTTCACCAAAGGTTCGAACATATTTTGGTTGTTTTCATTCAGCTTCATGAGGGTTTTATGGGCATCTAATACCGTAGTGAGCATATTGCTATGCGTGACGTGTTCTTCTACCAGCTCACGCGTGCAGACAGTTGGGTCACCACAGTAATTTAAAATCACAAACACCTGTCCTAAGCCCATGCTATTGGCGAGCGTAGTAATGTCTGGATTAGTAGATAGCATAACTGCTTGAATGTTATGGATTTGTTTCAGTTTTAAGCCTAGCTTAGCCAATACACCTAAAACTGTACTGTCAATAAATGTAGTTTGGGTTAAATCTACAATTGCACCCACCACATTAGATTGCTGTTCAATTTTACTGAGTAGTTTGTCTAGACTAATACAAGATTGGGCACGCACTTCGCCAAAAAGCTTAAAGATATGCGTTCCATTCAAACTTGCATATTCAACATGACCTGTTGACATATAAATGCCATTTGCAGAGAAGGATTAGATAATTATCCCATAGCGACTATATAGACTCAAGTGGCTTACAGTCGTATATCTTGGGTTGAGAAGTTAACTGGCTGATTTATTGGTTATTTTGTTCGACACAAACTCAAGATCGCAATATCATCTGCTACATGATCGGGGGCTTGGAATGATTGATTTTGCAAGTGAAAGACCAATTGTTCAAACTGTTCATTCAAACCACCACTATAAGGTTCTAACGCACCATCGGAGCAGATAATAAACCGCGCCTGTTTATTTAATACGCACTCAAATTCCTCAACTTCTAAATCTTCAGTCAGTCCCAAAGGAAAACTACTGGTATTTAAAATTTTAGGTGCTTGATTGGGTTCGATAATAATGGCAGGTGGATAATGCCCCGCACTCGACCAACGCAGTTCGTGGGTTTCAATATTTAAAATCCCACTAATCATGGTGATATGCTTTTCAATATTTTCTTGAACCAACATGCCATTCAGCTTCTTAATCAGTTCGCGTGGTGTTTTGGAGCGACCATGAAATGCAGCCATCCAAGACGTTAGTAAACTACTAGTTACACCATGCCCAGAGACATCGGCTAAATAGAACATGATTTCTTTATCACTGATTTTCCAGTAATCAAACCAATCGCCCGACAAATAAGCCGAAGGCTTAAATAACGTATCTACACGGTAGTTGCACAGTTCGATAGGATTGGGCAGTAATTTTTTTTGTAGTTCAGCAGCTGAAGGTAAGTCGCGGCTGTCTTGATTGCGTTTATATTGTGCGTCTATTTTGCGTAAGGCTTGTGGTGGATTTTCTGGTAAACGACTCCACAACCAACCTGCTAAAGCGCCTTGTTCCCATGCTTGCACCAATGCTGTGCCTTCATCTTCAAAGGCCAATACAATCGTGGGTAAATTCCATTGATGTGTTAAATAATCTTGCACATCGGCAATTGCAATAATGGTTGGGTCATACAAGCTGATGTCATCTATGTGAATCATTTGCACACTAGGAAGTGTGTCGAGCACCTGTTCTAGATATGGAATATCACGTGTGGGTTGAATGAAATACATAGAGTTTTGTGTTGACCCTGAACCTAAACAAAGCGTTACTATAACAATGCCTGAATACTCAAGGAAAGTAAAAACTCACCTTGAGTAAAATGTTTTACAAATTATTCTTTGCTTTCTTCAGGCGGGTTTATTTCTTCTTGATCATCAAAAAGTTCTTCGCTTTCATCATCTACAAAAGAAATACTATCTGCATCGAGTCCTTTCTTTTCCGCAATTTCAAAGTTTTTACGTTGCAAGTAAATATCCCGAATCGCGGCATATTTATCGCCCTGTAATACTTGTTCTACATCTAGGAGTTGCGAGCGCGTATCTAGGCCGCGCATAACTTGCTCCGACCAATATAAACGGTCATTGCCATCTAAAATGTATTTTTGTGGACGTGCCTGACCATCTACAAGTGTGCCGAAACCATCACGGAAAGTACTTGGGCCGTAAATTGGTAGCATGACATAAGGCCCTGAAGGGACACCGTAGTAGCCCAAGGTTGTACCAAAATTTTCTTCTTCCGTGTCTAAACCTAAACGACGTGCAGGGTCAGCCATGCCTAAAGTAGTAATCGTATTTAAACTAAAACGACCTAAAGTTTTTGCGGCACGTAAAGGGCGGCCTTGAATCAATTGGTTAACCGCATTCCAAGGTTCGCCCAAGTTTTTTCGGAATTGACGATATGACCCGCGCACTTCACCAGGGACTTTCTTTGTATATTGAACCGCAAGTGGACGCGCGATATTACGATCTAACATATCGTTGAATGCATAAATCTGACGGTTCAAAGGTTGCAGTGGGTCTTTGACTTCATCGGGTTGTGCAGCATTTGCATTCACTTTTAAATCTTTGGCTTTTACATTTTTTAATTCTTTAAGCGCATTCAAACGACTACTTTTAGTTTCAGAAGATGAATCTGCCGCAATAACTTCAGTAGTTTCTTCTTGAGCAACTTCTTCAGTAGAAGGCATTGTCGCATGTGTTGAGGTGATGAATCCTAAAGAAACAAGGCACACCCAAAGATATTTTTGTTGATACATAAAGAATCCTAGCGCTTAAATCTGAGTAAGCAAAAGCTGTTATATCGCCGATGGGTGTATAGTAACAGTTAATTGAAACGATGTATTAAAGCAAATTTGCTCAAAATGTGTGTAGAAAAAGCAAAAATGAACAAAAAATAAACACCTGATATATTTCTTTTGCAAAAAGTCTTGCAAGGCGAAATATTTCACCTATAATGCACATCCATCGGCGGTGATGAAGATTAAAACTTCTGATAAAACAATGACTTGATTGAAAATAGTTAGGTTGGGTTTTAGAAAGGAAGTTTAAAATAATTTAAATTACCAGTTGACACTTTAGAAATAAAGCGTAATATAGCCGATCTAGCTTGATGCTGACGAAGCATCGAGAAGATCATTAAGAGATTATGAAGAACAACTTGTGTGGATTTTTACTGATTGATTAATCGAACATATTTCATTGATTGATTGGTTTAAATTACTCGAAGTTTATTTGAGCGAAATTTAAGTCAGAAAATTGATGAGCCAGATTTGGAAGTTTAGATTAAAACTTCAAAATGATTTTAACTGAAGAGTTTGATC
>NZ_JAYFSK010000009.1:0-72009 GCF_041464035.1 Acinetobacter sp. AL9
CCAATGCCTTAAAAGAGGTGGTACTACAACAGCAGGTGCTGCATGCAGATGAAACACCGGTCACCATCATGCGGATGGGTGAGAATGATAAAAAACCGAAGAAAGGTTATGTCTGGGCCTATGCCACCACACAGTACAATCCAGTTCAGGCGGTGATCTATGACTTTCAGGATAGTCGTTCAGGCCAGCATGCTGCAGAGTTCTTGAAAGGCTGGCAGGGTTATCTAGTCTGTGATGATTACAGTGGTTATAAAGCACGCTTTAAATCAGGTCAGGTCATTGAGGTGGGCTGCATGGCCCATGCACGTCGTAAATTCCATGAACTGCATGTAACTGGGAAAAGTCAGGTCGCTGAACAGGCATTAGTGCTGATTCAGAAACTGTATGCGATAGAAGCAGAACTCAGGAAAAAGACCGATGGTACAGCGGAAGACCGCCGCGAATACCGACAACAGCATAGTCAACCAGTGATGCAACAACTATATGAATGGCTCAACCAACATCATCTGACAGTGCCATCGAGTTCTCCTACCGCCAAGGCGATCAATTACACTCTGAAGCGTTGGCCAGCCTTAAGCCGCTATCTGGATGATGGCAATCTACCTATTTGCAATAACTGGGTGGAAAACCAGATGCGCCCCTGGGCGTTGGGACGTAAGAACTGGTTATTTGCAGGTTCGCTGCGCAGCGGTCAGCGAGCAGCCAATATTATGACATTAATCCAGTCAGCAAAGCTGAATGGGCTGGATCCCTATGCCTATTTAAGTGATGTGCTGAAAAGGTTGCCGACACATAAAGTGACTCAGATTGAAGAATTGCTACCACACCGCTGGAAACCTGAACCGAATTAAAAAATAGGCATGGGGTTCAGCGGACGCTTACGAAGAAGCAGCCTAAAATATATAAAGGCATAAAAAAAATATGGGATTATTTATACCCAATTTACGCGGTATTTTCTAGTAATTGCATGAAAGTTTTGTGGAATTAATCACATGAAAAGTAATAAAATAATAGGTTTTGACGATGGTCATCACGTAAATAAAAAATGAGCAGAATGTACTGCTCATTTTTGATGAATTTTCAGCATTACATCACATATTAATCATGGTATTCACCATGCCATTTAACTGAGATGTTCTCCAAATAAACCTAAGGCTTCTTCGGCACTAAAGCTATATTGTGTGCTGCAGAATTGACAATCCATAGTAATAGGGTTCTGATGTTCCAAAGTTTCACGTACCGCAGCAACACCAATTTGCATTAAGGCATTGGCACAGCGCTCTTTGGAGCAAGTGCAACCAAAACGTAAGGCTTCCACTTCAGGCAAACGCACTTGTTCTTCATTGTATAAACGGTACAAAATTTCATTGACGTCTAAATCAGTCAATTCTTCCGCTTTTAAGGTTTCAGTCAGCATGGTCACACGCGGCCATAAATCTTCATCGACCCGTTGTTGTTCTTCTTCACTGTTACGCGGCAACAATTGAATCAGCAAACCGCCCGCACGTTCGGCATTGCTTGCCAACACAATACGAGTTGGAATTTGTGCCGATAAGTCGTAATACTGCATTAAACATTCAGCTAAATTGGCTTTGTCCAAAGGCACAATACCTTGATAACGCTCACCAAATTCAGGCTCGATATTAATAAACAGTACAGGACTGACCAAACTTTTCAGGACGGTACTGCTGTCTTCAGCGCTTAAAAAGCGCGGGTCTTGTTCGTAGTCTGCCAACGCACGCACTTCACCCAAGTGGTTACATTCCGCCATGGCCCATTTAAATGTGCCAGATGCCTGAATTTGTAAGCTAATACGCCCTTTAATTTTTAGGGTACTGGCCAGTAGGGCAGTGGCGCAAAGCATTTCTCCCAACAACACTTGTACCGCAGGCACATAATCACGTTGTTTCAAAATGGTTTGCAAAGCTTCTTCGAGATGAACTACTTCACCACGAACAGGGCTATCTTCAATAAAAAAGCGTTGGCGTAAATCAGACATAAAATTCTCCATAACCCTGTTTTAATGGTGGCAATATTGTAAAACACAAGTCAGTTTGCTGCATCACGTGTTACATCAATATGACTGCTATGCAAGCCGCGTTTTAAATCGACACCCAAGGGCATTTCACGGTTTTGTGCATCACTTTCAAACAGGTGTTCCAGTTCTGCCAAAGCGTTACGATGGGTTTCATATACTTTTTGTTCATCGGTATAAATGTGCTGCTGTTGTGCCAAGAGTTGTTCATCATAATCACGGAACAACTCAATGCTTTTATAGGCATCTTTTTCATTAATGCCCAAATCGCGCAAAGCCTGATAGGCCATGCCTAAAGAGGATAAATACGTTTCACGCCAAATATAGGTAACGCCTAAATCGCGCAATAAGTGCACATGATGACGATCACGAGCGCGTACCAGTAATTTTAGCGCTGGATAATTCAGGCGAATATGCCGTGCCACGTTCATTGAGTCTTCAATATCATCAATGGCTAGAATAAAGATTTTGGCATGCTCGATGCCTGCGGCACGTAAAATTTCAGGTTGAGTGGCATCGCCATAATAGACTTTACCGCCGTAATTCCGCACAAAATCAATTTTATCCATATTGCTGTCGATGGCAGTAAAGTGCAGATGCTGCAAGTACGCCACACGGGCAATAATTTGTCCAAAACGACCAAAACCCGCAATAATCATGGGGTGATGTGTATCGGGAATTTCGTCATATTCAGGCGATTTTTCACGTTCTAAGCGAGGAATAATTTGACTGCTCATCAACCAATATAAAATTGGGGTCAACACCATCGACAAAGTCACAATTAAGGTCAGTGGTTGCAGCATGGCCTGGCTGAGCACACTTTCACTTTGTGCGACACTGAGCACCACAAAGGCAAACTCACCGCCTTGTGCCAAGCAAGTCGCCAACAACAAACTATTGCGCCAAGAATATTGGAAATAACGGGCAATGGCCGTGAGGCTAATCAGTTTGATGAGCAGGAGCAGCAATGCACCGCCTACAATCAGCCAAGGGGTATTCATTAAGATTGCCAGTTCGGTGCTCATCCCGACGGTCATAAAAAATAAGCCTAGCAATAAGCCTTTGAATGGGGCAATACTGGCTTCTAACTCATGTCTAAATTCGGAATCTGCCAACAATACGCCTGTTAAAAATGCACCTAAGGTGGTGCTAATGCCCAGCACATCCATAATGCTGACCACGCCAAGTACAATGAATAAACCGACAGCAGTGATCAGTTCATGTGCGCCACTTTTAGCCACAAAACGAAAAAATGGACGCATGAGATAACGGCTAAATAAGAACAAACCGCTAAAGGTCGCCATGATTGCAGCAAAATAAGCAATGCCATGATGAGTCGATTCTGCACCTGCTAACATGGGAATGATGGCAATTAAAGGAATGGCGGCAATATCTTGAAACAGCAGAATGGAAAAGGATTGTTGTCCATAACTGCTGTTGAGTTGCTGCTTTTCTTGCAACATTTGTAGCACAAAGGCTGTAGAGGAAAGTGCCAGTGCAAAACCTATCACCACACTTGAGGCAATGCCTTGCTGTAAGGCAAAAAAAGCCAAGATTGCAAGTAGAATACCCGTGATGCCGACCTGTAAACTACCCAAAACAAAAATGGGCTTGCGCATTTCCCACAGCCGTTGTGGACGCAGTTCTAAGCCAATAATAAACATCAGGAACACCACACCATATTCTGCCAGTTCCTGAATATCATCGGGGTCGCTGGCAATATTGAATACGCTAGGCCCTAGCAAAATGCCTGTAAACAAATAGCCCAATACGGTCGCAATACCAAAGCGTTTTAGTAAGGGAACCAAAACCAATGAAGCGCCTAGAAAAATGGTTATTTGTAACAATAAGGACATGTGGTCATCCAAAGTTTAAAGCGGTGGATTATTGAAATAAGTGCTGATACAGCTAAGTTTCAATTTACAGTATTAGCTAAATTCTTGCGGATCTATATCTAAACTTAGTTTCATGCTGGATGGCTTTTCATGCAACATATTTTGCCACCAGTTCCTGATATAAAAATGTAAGCGTGCCCGATCTTTAGACAACAACACCATGTGTGCATGGAAACGTCCTGCTTTACGTTCCATTGGCGCAGGAATCGGCCCCCAAATTTCAATTAATTGTTCTGAATGTTCTCTAAGCCATTGTGCATGTTGTTGTAAAAATTGCTGGTTTAATTCCTGACTTTTAGATTCACAGCGAATCAAAGCACTGTAACGATAAGGCGGTAATTGTGCAGCTTTGCGTTCTTTTAAACTTTGTTTGGCGAACTTGCGGTAATCTCCCTCGACCAATGTGGTGAGAAGTGGATGATCAGGACGCACACTTTGCAAATAAACATCACCTTTATGCTCACCACGCCCTGCACGTCCCGCCACTTGCACAATCAGTTGAGCCGTGCGTTCAGGTGCGCGAATATCCACACTAAGTAAGCCTGAATCAATATCTAAAATTGCCACCAATGTCACATACGGAAAATGATGCCCTTTGGCCAGCATTTGCGTGCCCAATAAAATCAGTGGTTCGCTGCGTTGAATACGGTCATAAATTTTTTGCCAACTGCCAACACGACTGGTTGAGTCACGATCTACCCGAATCACATCTACATTGGGAAACAGCTCGTTTAAACTGTCTTCGACTTTGGCAGTGCCCATGCCAATTGGTTTGAGTTCTGCATGGTTGCAGGCAGGGCATTGCTCAGGTTTACGATGAATCGTACCGCAGTGGTGGCAATGCAAATGTGTATAAGGTTGATGATGCAAGGTAAAGTTGGCATCACAATTCGGGCATTTGGCTTGCCATGCACAGCTCTCACAAATCAATACGGGTGCATAGCCGCGTCGGTTTAAAAACACCAAAACTTGTTCTTTTTTAGCCAAGCGTTTTTTGATTTCATCAATCAATTGTTGGCTAATACCGTGCTGTTTTTTGGCAATTTTTAAATCAATCAGGTGGATTTTGGGCATGAGTGCCGTGCCCGCGCGTTGATTTAATTCCAGACATTGCATTTTGCCTTGATCGACTAGTGCATAGCTGTCAATGCTTGGAGTTGCCGAACCTAAAATAACAGGGCAATTTTCCAGATGGGCACGATAGAGCGCAACATCACGGGCATGGTAGCGAAAACCTTCCTGCTGTTTAAAAGACAGGTCGTGTTCTTCATCTAAAATAATCAAGCCTAAATTTGGCAATGGGGTATAAATCGCAGAACGTGTACCTAAAATAATCGAGGCTTTGCCCGTTTGTGCGGCTTGCCACGCCTGCAAACGCTTAGAATCATTTAAACCTGAATGTAAGAGGGCGATGTGGCAGTGAAAACGCGATTGGAAACGGCTAATGGTTTGTGGCGTTAGACCAATTTCAGGTACTAACACCAACACTTGTTTGCCCTGTTTTAGTACCTCATGCATGATGTGTAAGTACACTTCAGTTTTACCGCTACCCGTTAAACCATCCAGTAAAAATGCCTTATATTGCTGCCGTACTTTAAGTACGCTGTCGATGGCTTTTTTCTGATCTGGATTAGGGGTTAAAGGCATTTGCGCCAAAGTCACTGGCATTGGGCTAAAATCTTGGGCTTCCAAAACACATGCGCAAATTTCTTTATTCGCCAAGGCTTTTAGGGTTGCTGTTTCAATGCCTGCCAAATTTAAAATATTTTCAGAAGTTCCCGAAGGGTGCAGCTTTAAAATTTTATAGGCTTCTTGCTGTTTTTCCGAACGTGTAATTTTGGCTTCGGCATGTGCATCCAACAATTTCCAAGTACGTGCTAATAAGTTATAGGGTTTGGCTTGGCGCAATAAACTAGGCAAGGCGCTTTGCATCACCTCACCAATCGGGAATTGATAATATTGTGCCGACCATGTCAACAAAGTTAAAACTTTAGGGTCTAAAATCGCTTGCTCATCTAACAGTTCGCTAATGGCTTTGAGTTTAAAACGTGGATCAATTGGGGTATCGAGTGCCAGTTTTTCGACAATAATCCCGACCAAGTTTTGCCGACCAAAAGAAACCAAGACCCGTGCGCCCACTTCTGCTTGCTGATATTGAGCTGCACTGAGCATATAATCGAAGCAGTCGTAAAGATACACAGGCACAGCCACTCGAATACGATAAACAGGCTGTCGGTCTAAAGTTGAATCTGGCATAGAAAAAGTCGTATCGTCCTGTGAAAATGGCTTCGTGCTCGACTTTGGCATGTGTTAGAGTGAGCACAGAATTTATATCTAAGAATATGAATGATTTTAGTGGTCAGACGCAACCGCGTTGCAAGAAATTTTGGAAAATTAGAGCATTACAATGCCAGCATATCAATTTACGGCCATTGACGCTTCAGGGAAGCAGCAAAAAGGTGTTTTAGAGGGTGATTCTGCACGACAAATCCGTCAGCAATTACGCGACAAAGAATGGATTCCTGTCAGTGTTGATGCCGTTGAACAAAAAGATAAACACAGTGGTAAACAGTGGTTTAAGAAAAAAATCACAGCCTATGATTTGGCTTTGCTGACCCGTCAGTTATCGGTTTTGGTGGCTGCTGCGATTCCTTTAGAAGAAGCCGTTCGCGCTGTGGGTAAACAAAGTGAAAAAGCCCATGTGCAAAATTTGCTGATGTCGGTGCGTTCCAAAGTATTGGAAGGTTATTCATTGGCCAATGCTTTACAACAATCGGGGCGTTTTCCAGACTTATATATTGCCACCATAGCCGCAGGTGAGCGTTCGGGGCATTTGGATTTAATTCTGGAACAATTGGCAGATTACACCGAAAACCGCTTTGCCATGCAGAAAAAAATTCAAGGGGCGATGATTTATCCCATCATTTTAATGCTGATGTCTTTTGCGATTGTGATGGGTCTAATGACCTATGTTGTACCTGACATCGTTAAAACCTTTGATCAAAGTAAAGACGCCTTGCCGTGGATCACCGTGGCATTAATGAAAGCCAGTGACTTTATTCGTATTGCATGGCCATTTTTACTGGTGGTTTCTGTGGTCGGAGTATTGTTGATGGCGCGTTTTTTACGCACCACCGCAGGGCATTATGCCTTTGACCGTTTAACCTTAAAGTTGCCGTTATTTGCAAAATTATCACGTGGGATTAATGCTGCGCGTTTTGCCAGTACCTTGTCTATTTTGACTCAGTCGGGTGTGCCTTTGGTGGATGCGCTAAAAATTGGTGCTGCGGTCAGTAACAACTGGGTCATTCGAGATGCGGTCAATTTGGCGGCAGAAAAAGTCACCGAAGGTGGTAACTTGGCGACGCAATTGGAGCGTAGTGGTTATTTCCCACCGATGATGGTACAAATGATCAAAAGTGGTGAAGCTTCGGGCGAGTTAGACCGTATGCTGTCACGTGCTTCAGACATGCAAGACCGTGAAGTGACTACGCTTATTTCCACTCTTTTGGCACTATTAGAACCGTTGATGTTGGTACTGATGGCGAGTATTGTATTGGTGATTGTGATTGCGGTCATGTTGCCAATTGTGAATATGAACAATATGATTTAAATCAATTTAAAGCAAGGTTCTTCAAACTGAACCAAAAATTAATGTCGAATTGATATAAATAAATGAGAGAGATTGAATGAAACAGAAGCAATCGAGCAAACAGTCAGGTTTTACCCTGATTGAAGTCATGGTGGTGATTGTAATTTTAGGTGTGTTGGCGGCTTTAATCGTACCGAATGTAATGGGACGTGGTGAAAAAGCCAAAGTCGATACCACGGTAATTACCTTAAAAGGTGTGGCTGGCGCACTCGATCAATACAAACTTGATAATCAAAAATATCCTTCAATGCAAGACGGTGGTTTAGATGCCTTAGTGAATCAGCCTGCTTCGGCTAAAAACTGGTTGCCAGGCGGTTATGTGAAAGGGGGCTATCCGAAAGACAGTTGGGACAATGACATTCAATATGTCATTCCAGGTTCAGAAGGTCGAGCGTTTGACTTGTATTCTTTTGGTGCAGATGGTCAGCAGGGCGGTGAAGGCACCGATGCCGATATTTATTATCAGCCTTAATGAAAGATAAACTGAGTCTATATATTGATTTAGTGAGTTTCCATAAAAAAAACCGAGCATTAAGCGCTCGGTTTTTTTATGAATGGTCGTTTCTAAGCACTATTGAACAGTATTATTAACGACGTGATTTAAACGATACATCTACCTGACGTGGTCGATAAATCCACCCTAGAATTAACAACAGCAATGAGAAAATCAGCACAGGCCAATCGCTGAGTTGAGTGTACAGCGTTTGACCTTGCATGGCAGGCAGATCTCCACGCAGTACAAACTCCTGATCCATTGGCGCTTGTTTGACAATATGTCCATGATGGTCAATAAATGCAGTCACCCCTGTATTGGTGGCACGAATAAACCAACGTCCATTTTCTTTGGCACGCATTTGTACCATTTGTAAATGTTGCAACGGCCCTGCAGTACCCGTAAACCACGCATCATTGGATACTGTTACTAAAAAGTCACTTTTGCTGGCATTGCGACGGGTCAGGTTTGGATAAGCCACTTCATAACAAATGGCTGCCCCCAAATGATGCTGCTTAATTGCGAGTGGTTTTTGCTCAGATGCACCACGTGAGAAGCCACTCATGGATGGGTCATTTTGCATCGCAGGTAGTACCCAACTCAGTAAGCCTGAAAGCGGAATATATTCACCAAAAGGCACCAGACGCTGCTTTTTATACAAGCCTTCAGCCGCATCTCCCGTTGCCATAATGCTGTTGTAATACATTGGATGTTGCTGCACTTGTGATTCAGGCAAGTCCCAATACGGAATACCTGTCACCCACGAACTGCCCGTTTTTTCAGCCTGTGTTTTCATGGCATCCAAAAACGGTTCAATATCGGTCTGGAACATTGGAATGGATGATTCAGGCCAAACAATAATGTCGCGTCCCCATTCAGTTCGGGTCAAGCGGGTATAAATTTCCAAGGTCTTAATTTGGTATTCGGTTAGCCACTTTAAGTCTTGAGGAATGTTGCCTTGAATCAGAGAAACCGAGAGTGGCTTTTCAGATTTTGCAGTTACAAAACTGAGTTGTGCTGCACCCCATGCACCCAAAAGTAAAATTGCCGATGGAATCAGCCAGAAGATACGCTTTTTAAGGACTTCAACCAACGCACAGGCCAGCAAGATGACCACAAAAGACACCCCGAAAATACCAAACAACGGTGCATAGCTATCCAAAAAGCGTTCGGTGAAGGCATAACCTGCAAACAGCCATGGAAAACCTGTAAAGACCCAAGTTTTCGCCCATTCAAAAAATACCCATAGCGGTGCAAAAGTCAGTGGTGTTTCAGGGAAAAACCGACGATATAACCACGTTTGTACGGCAGTAAACAAACCCATCAACAGCGCCATAATGACAATCATCAGCACGCTTAAAAAGGCATTGGTGTCGCCATAGACGTGAATGGATGTATAGAGCCAAAATGCTCCGACAAACCACAACCCAATCCCGTAAGACCAACCAATCAAAAAGGCCTGTTTCGGGGTGCGTTTGCTTAAAGTCGCATACAGCAAAGCAGGTGAAAGTAAGGCAATCCACCAGTAATGATAGGGAGCAAGTGCCAAACTAAACACTGCACCTGCCAATAGGGCAATGATTAATGGATAAATTAAGGGCAGTTGTTGATGTTCTGCAGGATTAGACAGCTTGGAAAAAAAAGTCCTCATTGACGTACGGCTCGAATCAGATGAATAGTGCGGGCATCTGCTTCAAGAATGGTAAACTCCCAGTTGCCAATCACAATCACTTGTCCTTGCAAATCACTCACCAAACCAATTTCCTGAAGCAATAAACCGCCCACAGTTTCTACTTCATCGTCAGAAAAATCTGCATCTAAAACATTATTAAAATGTTCGATTGGTGTAAGTGCTTGTACTAACCAAGTATTTGCCGTTTTTGGGTCGTGATCGGGGATGATGTATTCTGCTTCTTCGTCAATATTGTCGTGTTCATCTTCAATTTCACCGACAATTTCTTCTAAAATATCTTCTAAAGTAACCAAGCCCGAAGTGGTGCCATACTCATCAATCACCACTGCAATATGGGTTTGGGTGTTTTTGAGCATACGCAATACTTGGTCTGAACGAGCACTTTCAGGCACAAATAACGGCTGACGCATTAAGGCGCGAATATCGACTTTGGTTCTTTGTTCGGTCAGTAAAGGCAATAAATCTTTTGCCAATAAAATCCCCACCACGTTGTCGGGTTGGTCAGATGAGAACACAGGAAAACGTGAATGTGCCGATTCGACCAGTACATGCAAAATGTCGAGTAGCTCATCATCTTCTTGTAAGCTAATCATGGCGGTACGTGGGGTCATGACTTCACGGATTTTGGTGGCAGGTAAATCCAGAACACCTTCGAGCATTGCCACCGTATCGGGTTCTAAAAAACGACGTGAATCTTGTACTAATTTTAGCAATTCATCGCGGGTTTCTGGTGCAGTGCCTAACCATTTTCTTAGGCCACGCATACCCCACGATGGGCCTGATTCCTCGTGCATGATCTTTCCTAAAGACTCTTTATATCTAAAAAACTTAGCTTAATCATACCTTAGAAAATACAGTTGTCTATTGCTAATCTTGGGAGAAAATGACGGCAATTACGTCACGAGATGTGTTGCTGTGCGTAGCGGGAACACATAAAACAAGGCTGCGCTTTATGCTAAACTAGCCCGATGTTTTAATATCGAGTCTGTGCATGTCTGAACTTCCTGTCACACCTAGTATTCAACTGAATACCCGCGGTTTGCGTTGCCCTGAACCTGTGATGATGCTGCATCAAGCCATTCGCAAATCTAAGTCTGGCGATGTGGTTGAAGTGTTTGCAACTGACAATTCGACGTCTTGGGATATTCCAAAATTTTGCATGCATTTGGGGCATGAGTTGTTATTGCAAGAAGAACGCTTAGATGAGCAAGGCAATAAAGAATTTCATTATTTGGTGAAAAAAGGCTAATAGGCAAAAATTAGCCTCAGCACTTTTAGAACACTATAATTTAAACACGATAAAATAGTCATGTGATCCATATAGGCATATTTCATTTGCAATTCATGCAAGTTGAAATATGCCTTTTGTGTTTTTAGCCATGACGTTCAACTTTATTTTTAATTTTTCATCAATTTTGCATCAATCCAACCTGCTTCACAGTTTGAGTTAAAAAATGGCGAAACGATCCACGAGTTGCGTTATCTGCTACACATTTTTTAAGGGACTTTTCAACTTTTCTGCATTTATAGGGCAAGTTGTGTGCTTGTGCAAAATCTAACAAAGCTCTGTGTGTTGTATAAGAAATAATTTTTAGAGTGTGAGTTTAGTCTATTGTTTAGTTATTGATGTTTAACAAAATTATTTTAAATATTTTTTAATATATGGAAAAATTAGCCTATAATGCGATCAGTTTATTGAGTTCGATTGCAGAACATTTGGGGATAAAATTAAGCAGATTTGGGGTTTTGCTTGGTTTGAATGTTATATGGCAGTGTTTATGTTTTATAAGGCTGAAAAAGCTGATTAAGCTGTCGCATTAAAGTAGTCAAGTTAAGAAAAATAATTTTGGGGGGCTTAACTGATTGTCTTTATCTTAAAAAAATATGCCATTTAGACTGAGCAAAATCTGCTTAATTTTTTACGTGATCAATCATCAATAAATCTTGCGTTATCATCATTTTGATTGAGTACGGTATGATTTTAGATAAAAAGCAAAACTTTTCTTTAAAGCCACTGAGTGTGGCGTGTTTATTGGCCATGAGTATCTCAGGCTGTTCATCGGGTTCAGGCTCTCAGTCAAGCACGGTTCAAGTCACTGATGTGTTGGGGGCAGAAAATGTCAGCCAAGAAGATCAACCGACTACAAATGAAGGCATTGGCAGCGGAGTAGAGCAACCTGTCGCACCATCTGCACCCATTACCGATCAACCTCCTGTGAATTTAGAGCTAGATCATGGCGATGTATCATCCAATGGTGGTGGTTTGAGTGGTGGCAGTACAGATCATGGCAATACATCACCAACTGAAGATTCACTTTTAGACAGCAATGATGCTGTACCTAGCGATGATGCTACCGTTTTAGAAAATAATGATGTCAATCAGCCTGATACGATACCTACACTTGAATCACCTCCGTCAGAAGTAGAGCAACCAGTCGATGTGGTAGCTCCACCAGTAGCCGAGCCTGTTTTAACCGACACCGTCTTGGTCGATAGTGCGATTCAAGATATTGAAGTACCACAAGATACATCTGAAGTTGAGATGGGTAGTACGATTCAAGAACTTGAACCCTCACAAAACACTTTAGAAGTCGAAACAGGCAGTGCATTTCTTGAAACGAAGGCAATTTAACCATCACAGGCAACTATTCGATGCAGATTGCTGCAGATCAGCAGCAACATGCGGGTTTTAAAGCACGTTTTGGCAATTTTCTGACGGTAACGGGAACCGCCAATTTGGCAGGGACTTTGAACCTGTTTGATGAAGTGCCACTTGATCAGCCACTTATTACTGCACAAGGTTCACAAACTACCGTATTACGTGCGCAACAAGGCGTACAGCGTGAGTTCGATGCTTATCGCTCAAGCAATCCATTATTTGAGTTGACACAAGTTAGTTATCGTCCTGAACTGAATGCAACGGGCGAGCCTGTACGTGCGGCAGATACAATCAATACCGATGTGGTGATTACGGCAAAGCGTAAATCGACTGAAACGGTGGCGGCTCTTGCTGCTGAACTTGAAGGACGTACTCAGGTTGCCCGTAATTTAGATGTAGTTTTAGCAAGTCTTGATCAGAAACAACAGTTAGAAACGCTGGAAGATGCTGAAAAAGTTTTTGCCAATCGCTTATTTAACAATTTTGCTCAAACTATACGTTATAGCAATGCTGCTGAAAGTACAGTTTCTACGCAGGCATTGAATCAACTGTTTCATCAACTTGATCCAAGTTTTTATGCCAATACCGTTTTAAATGTCGCAGAAGAAAGCAGCAAGCAAGAACGTCAGTTTGCACAGCGTTTTGCAACCGCACAACCCAAACAGCTTTGGTTTTCGGGTGATTACCAAAGTTATGATATGGATTATGTCGGCTTAAATAGTGAGCGCCGTAGTCATCATCAAGGTGTTGGTGTGGCAACAAAACTGGCAGGGATGACCTTGGCAGCGCAGGCCGATTTCAGTCAACTGAACTTAGATGATGCCGTACAAACAGGCTCAAAAAATAGCAGTCAGAGCAAAGCCTATGCACTAACTATGGGGACAGCACAGCAGCTTAATCGTGATTTAAGTGTCGCGGCATGGTTAAAAGGCATGCAGGTGGATGTTGACGCGCAGCGTGGTCATGCTCAAGCACAAAGAATACAGTTTGATGGACAAATGTATGCCGCAGGTTTGCGTCTAGATTATAGCTATCCACTCAGTCAAAAAATGCAGATTCAACCGTATTTAGACGCTTCGTTCCAACATTATGTTCATGCCGAACAAACTCAGCAGGATGGTGTCAACAGCTTAGATGATTTGGTGATGCAGCGCTGGAATTTTGGTGCAGGTTTGCAAGCCAATTACCAGTTGAATCCAGCATGGCAATTGCAAGGCAGCTTGTATTACAGCCAACCGATTCAGGAAAAAGCATATTTAGATACCCATTATGTAGGCACAGCGGAGAAACTGAAGTTTGATGCATGGCATGCCGATCAAGGTCAATATCATGCTGCCTTAGGTTCACAACTTCACTTTGGACAACATAGTTTTCTCAATTTGAATTATGAATATAGCGGGCGATCACATAGCGACAGTCATCGGGTACAGTTGGCGGTAACGACTCGATTCTAATTGATCGTTTTATTCATGAGAAAGTCATGAAAAAGCGTAGATTTGCGTATGAATGAGAAGTTTGAATCTTGATTGAAACAGCCATGTAGATAAATCTGCATGGCTGTTTTTTAGATCACAGTCAAATGGACTGAGTTTTAGACCGCATAGCGACTCATTAAAGTCAGTGGTGCTTTGGACTGTAAATAATCGGCAGGAATAAATACGATATTGGCAGCGTGTTGCTGTGCTGCATCAATAATATGGTTGATCACATCGTCTGTGGCTTGTGCGCTGTCAGGTGCGTGCGCTTGATCTAGATAAATTCGTTGCTGGTCGGTATCGACCCAACCCGCCTGCATGTAGCCTTGTTGAACATATAAAGTATCGACATTATTTTGCAACACTGCCTGATAAATTTGCTGCAGATCGGTCACAACACGGTCACTGGCATAGAGTTCATCCAGTTGCTGCGCATGTTGCTGATGCAATTGTTGTTGATGGCTTTTTAGCTCGGTCTGAATACTGTCAATAATGTGTTGTGCGCTGCCTTGTTCTAGCTGAGTGACGTTATCTACACTGAAAATAATGGCATTGGGTTGGTCGCAAATAGATTCATAAAAACTGATATTGCGTCGATCACCCACAATGACCAAGCCCAATGGCTCACTGGCACGTACAGTTTGCACATTTTTATCGACACGGTTTAAAAACTCTTTGAGTAAACGGTCTTCATTGGCGGCTGTGGCACGTTCTGCACCGCTGGTGCTATATAAGTTATCATTTTGAACAGGAAATGCACCATGTGGCAGTCGTTCATTCAAGTCGCTGTCATCTACAGAAAACTCATGGATTACACGATCATTGGAGGCCTTAATCAGACGTCCAACTTCACGACTGATCACTACCACATAGTATTGCACTGCATAAGATAGCTCACGAATAAAATCACGCACTGAAAATTGTTGATCAATCACAATACGTTCTTGGGTAGGGAATGGCAGACGCAGTACTTGTGCACTGTCGGCTGTGGCAAAAATAGCCAGACTGTCTAAATGGTAGTTGGGATTCAAATCTTTGGTTTGATGATGAATCTGTTCTAAAATTTGTGCCACCAGACGTTTGTCATAGTCTGCCAACAGGCGTTCTTCGAGTTGTTTAAGTTGGTTTTTAAGAGCAATCACATCTTGCTGATTGTCTGGAAAGGTACGATGTGTGGGTAGAAATAAGCTGACTGCAGGTTGTGCCTGCACATTTTTAAGTTGGTTGAGGGTGTCTGTTAAATTAAGCATGTTGGAATTCCTCTTCTAATGAAAATAAGAAGAACAACCAAATGCTTGAGCAAGATAAAACTCAAAGTACTGCTTTATACTCCACTCAAGTCAGTTTTAGTCAGCATCTACAACATTTTGCTACCGTGCTAAGTGCTGCATAAAATGCCGAATAGCATTGTATAAAAGCTGACAAAACAACATTTTCGGTTGTTCAAGTCTGAAAAAAACGAAATAAAAAACTAAAAATAGAAAAGATAAAAAATAAGCAAAAACAGCATAACAAGGAAAGTTATTCAATCGCCTGCTTTTGAATAGAGAAATACCTGAAAAATGTAAGGGATTATGAGACCTTGGTAATTTTGTAAACTGTGTATAAAAAAGCAGTGCCGAGGCACTGCTTTTGGGTTTCTCAATTGCGATTCGCAATTACATATTCGGGTAATTCGGACCACCGCCACCTTCAGGTGTTACCCAAGTGATGTTCTGTGATGGGTCTTTAATGTCACAAGTCTTACAGTGAACACAGTTGGCTGCGTTAATCTGGAAGCGTTTTGAACCATCATCATTTTCCATGATTTCATAAACACCCGCAGGGCAGTAGCGCTGTGCAGGCTCATCCCATTTAGGTAAGTTTACGTTCACTGGAATAGAGGTATCTGTCAACTTTAAGTGTGCTGGCTGATTTTCTTCATGTACGGTATTCGATACGAACACTGAAGATAAACGGTCAAAAGTCAGCTTGCCATCTGGTTTTGGATAGTTCGGTTTAAAGCTGGTTGCATCTACAGTTTTGAGTGCGCTGAAATCAGGCACTAAATCATGCAAAGTAAATGGTACTTTAAACACGTTCTGGTCGATAAAGTTAAACGCACCACCCATCCATTGACCAAACTTATGCATTGCAGGGCCAAAGTTACGTGCGCTATAAAGTTCTTCTTTCAGCCAGCTGTTGTTGAATTTTTCAGTGTAAGCCGTTAGCTCTTTCACAAAGAAATCTTCGCCTTCAGTTACGCGAGCAATCGCCAAGTCACCGCCTTTTGCGACACCTGCAGCAATCGCTTCAAATACTGCTTCACCGCAAAGCATGCCAGACTTCATGGCGGTATGAGAGCCTTTGATTTTGGCAAAGTTTAAGAAGCCTGCATCATCACCAATTAAAGAACCACCTGGGAAGGTGAATTTTGGCAATGAGTTAAAGCCACCTTTGGTCACAGCACGTGCACCATAAGAAATACGCTTGCCGCCTTCTAGATACTGTTTAATTAGAGGGTGAGTTTTCCAGCGCTGCATTTCCATAAATGGATACATGTGTGGGTTGGTATACGACAAGTCCACAATCATACCCAAAGTCACTTGGTTGTTTTCTGCGTGGTATAACCACCAACCGCCTGACGAACCTGTTTCACTTAATGGCCAGCCTGCACCGTGCATGACTAAACCTGGTTTGTGTTTTGCAGGGTCAATTTCCCAAAGTTCTTTAATACCAATCCCGTAGTGTTGCGGATCGGCATCTTTATCCAAATTGAATTGCTGGATTAAACGCTTACCTAAATGACCACGACAGCCTTCTGCGAAAATGGTGTATTTGGCATGTAGTTCATAACCCGGTGTGAAGTTATGCGTTGGCTCGCCATCTTTACCAATGCCCATGTCACCAGTTTGGATGCCTTTAACCGTACCATCGGCATGGTAAAGAATTTCAGATGCCGCAAAGCCAGGGAAAATAGAAACTTCTAATTCTTCGGCTTTTTGACCTAACCAACGCACCACGTTGCCTAACGAGATCACGTAGTTACCATCGTTATGCATGGTTTTAGGCACCATCCAATGCGGTGCTTGCTGAGCTTTTTCAGGTGACATCAAGAAGAAAGTTTTATCTTCAGTCACAGGCACATTTAAAGGCGCACCTTCTTCTTTCCAGTTAGGAAATAACTCGTTGATGGCGCGAGGCTCAAGAATTGCACCCGAAAGGATATGCGCACCAACTTCAGAGCCTTTTTCGACCACACAAACGGACAGATCATTTAAATTGTTTTCAATTGCAAGTTGACGAATTTTGATCGCAGCAGAAAGACCCGCAGGGCCTGCGCCTACGATGACTACGTCAAACTCCATCGATTCACGTTCGATGTGTTCCATGTAGGACTCCTCATATAATTGAAGGTGGCAACCGCATCAAGCAACGGTGCTGCCATGAGTATTTTTAGTTGCCAGACACAAATTTAATCGTGTCTTTTACAGTATGGGTAAGTATTGTGAGCTAGTATAGTTTTAAACCGAGTCTTAGCCAATTGGCTGAATCGTATTATTTTTCCGTCAGTAAGGTACTGCAGCATGAAGCATGACGATAATTCAATCAAACCGACAGAAAATGTAGCTACGGCTGATAATAAAAATTTAATGCACATTGCACAATATATAAAAACTGGACAGTCAGGTCACAAAAGATCAATCCCTCCTTTGGAGCAATGGCATCCAAAGCATTGTGGAGCAATGGATTTGCTGGTCAAAGCCAATGGAGAATGGTGGCACGAAGGTCAATTGATCAAACGTCAGGCATTGGTTGATCTGTTTTCTAGTGTGTTATGGAAAGAGCAGGGCAAGTTTTATTTAAAAACCCCAGTGGAACAAATTGAAATCCAGGTAGAAGATGAGCCTTTGTTCATCAATCAGGTTGATGTGGTCGAAATCGGACAGCAAAATTATATTCAACTTATCACTACACATCAGGATATTGTGATTGTTGATGCCGAGCATCCTATTTTTATGCGTGAATATGCAGGTGAGCTGCGTCCTTATGTGCATGTGCGTTTTGGTATTAATGCCCTGATTCAGCGTGCGGCTTTTTTACATTTGGTGGAATTGGGCGAGCTGAGTGAAAATGCGCAGGGCGAAACGATTTTATCGTTGAAAAGTGGTGATTTGCACTTGCATTTAAGCAGCTGAGGTTTAAGCTTTATTCATCCCATTTTGTATTGCTGAATCTCTTGCTATGACAGCCATTCATCCTGTTTCTCCCTTAAATCAAGCCATGCCAAAAGCACAAGCCAGTGCGCCAATTGGTATTTTTGATTCGGGCATAGGAGGCTTGTCAGTTGCCATTGAAATTGCAGAATATTTGCCCAATGAGCGCATCCTTTATTATGCCGATACTGCACATGTGCCGTATGGCCCACGTGATGATCAAAATATTCGAGAACTCACTGCAGCTGCAATCGAATGGTTATATCGACAAGGTTGTAAAGTTGCGGTCGTGGCGTGTAATACTGCTTCTGCTTTTAGTCTAGATTATCTGCGCGATCATTACGGCGAAGATTTTCCCATTATTGGTTTAGTGCCTGCTTTAAAGCCTGCCGTATTAAATAGCCAAAGCAAAACTGTGGCTGTACTTGCGACGCCTGCGACTTTTCGCGGACAACTTATTAAAGATGTGATGCAGCGTTTTGCGATTCCTGCTCAAGTGCAAGTCTTGAATGTCACCAATCTAGATTTAGTGCCTTTTGTTGAGCAAGGGGCGCAAATGAGTGAGGCATGTTTAAGTTCCTTACAGCAGAGTTTGCAACCTGTGGTCGATCAGGGCGCGGACTATTTGGTGCTCGGTTGTACCCATTATCCTTTCCTAAAACCTGCGATTGAGTCCATTTTTGGTCAGAAACTGACATTAATTGACTCAGGAATTGCCGTTGCGCGTCAAACTTCCCGCATTTTAATTAAAAATGAGTTATTATTTGAACAAAGTTTGGCAGATACTTTACAAATTGCGTGTTATGTCAGCGGGAACAATGCAGAACAATTAAAGCCCGTGTTGCAGCATCTTATTCCAGGCAATATTTCTTGGAGTATCGCAAATGTGAGTACTGTGGACTGACTTTAAGATAATTTTTTTATGATTGGGGAAAGGCATTACAAGTAGACGGTGACCGACTTGTAATGGCAATAGGAGAGGGGAAACCAATGCTCGATAAGCGCTATCAGGTCTTTATCTCGACGTCTGGGGCAGATATGCAGCCAGAACGAGTGATCTTGGCACAAACATTGGTGGGAATGGGTTTTTTTTCGTGGGGTTTAGAACAACGTACCCCACTCAGCACTGCATTTGCACGCCGTCAAATTGATGATTGTGATTATGTGGTGATTCTATTGGGCAGCCAGTACGGTGAGCAATCGGTGTCGGGCGTGGGGTATATGCATTTAGAGTATATTTATGCAGTCACCAAGCAAAAGCCGATCATTGTATTTATGCACGAAGACCCAGATTCACGTGATTCATCTTTACATGATGAAAAACCTGAATTGCGTGAAAAATTCAAAGAGTTCCGTAAATTATTACAACAAGAAGTCGATCAGGTGTTTAGCTACCGCACTCTGCGTGATTTAGAGCTTGCTGTCCGCTTTAATATGTCGCAAATGCTAGAACGTTATCCGACTTCTGGTTGGGTGCGCCCGCAAAATACACAAGCTTTGCATGATGAAATTGAACGTTTAAAAAGTAAGTTACGTCAGCTGGAAACCGATGTGGGACAGCGCGAAGCAGACCCGTTTCTAAGCGTATCTAAAGTGTCGATGAATGAATCATATCGTTTTGAATATCGCATGCATGCCTATCAGGATGGTAACTTTAGAGAGCTGAAAGTTGAGCGAAGTTTAAGTTGGGCGCAGTTGTTGGCAATTTTAGGCAATACTTTTATTCATCCAACCCCTGAAGAATATTTTTCGAAACGCATGAATGAATATTTGAATGAAACTGGTTTGGAGGATGCACGTCGGATCATGCCACGTGCGCATGCAGTTGCACGTGCCCAAATCAATATTCGGGCCTTGCATCAGATTAAAATGCAAATGCGTCAAAATGACTGGATTGTGCAGGCGGGGCGTGATGATCGTCAGCGGATGTTGTGGCAAACCACGGCAAAAGCGCAAAAACTTTTAGAGAGCAATTTGCTAGATACCGATCGGGTTTATTCATTTAAAACACCGTATTAATCTCTCAATACAGAGTGAAAAAACTGTTAAAGTAGTCGGGCTCAATCATCAGACACGAGGGCTGAATGTTGTCTACAGCAAAACCCAAAGTAACCGTTCTTTTAGCCAATTTAGGTACGCCTGATGAACCGACTGCAGCAGCGGTTCGCCGTTTTTTAAAGCAGTTTTTATCCGATCAACGGGTGATTGAAATTCCAAAACCGATTTGGCAAATCATTTTGAACTTATTCATTTTGCCATTTCGTCCTAAGCGTGTTGCACATGCTTATGCCATGGTCTGGCAGCAAGATTCACCGATGCGGGAAATTTTGTTGCAACAGGTTGATGCTTTAAAACAGCAGTTATTGCCGCTATATCCTGAGTTTGAATTGAATATTCTACCGGTAATGACCTATGGCAATCCGGGTATTCAACAGGCTTTGGCAGCTTTGAGTCAAAATCCTCAAGATCACGTGATTTTGTTCCCTTTATTTCCACAATATTCGGCAACTTCGACTGCACCTTTATATGATGCCGTTGCCAAATGGGTGCCACAGCAGCGTAATTTGCCGGGCTTATCCATCATTCGTGATTATTATCAGCATCCTTTATACATTCAGGCGTTGGCGCAAAGTGTGCGTGAATTTCAAGCCGAGCATGGTGTGGCAGAAAAATTATTGATGTCGTTTCATGGCATTCCACAACCCTATGCTGATAAGGGCGACCCTTATGCCGAGCGTTGTCGGATCACGGCCAAATTGCTTGCCGATGCTTTAAATTTAAATGATGATCAGTGGGCAATTAGCTTCCAGTCACGTTTTGGCAAACAAGAATGGGTCAAACCCTATACCGATGTCTTACTTGAAGAAT
Organism: Acinetobacter sp. AL9; assembly: GCF_041464035.1. Lineage (NCBI taxonomy): Bacteria > Pseudomonadati > Pseudomonadota > Gammaproteobacteria > Moraxellales > Moraxellaceae > Acinetobacter > Acinetobacter sp. AL9. Next base: position 20,967 of record NZ_JAYFSK010000009.1, read on the forward strand.
GGGGACAGCAGGGCGTGAAGTCGGTGCAAATTATGAGTCCTGCTTTTTCTGCAGATTGTTTGGAAACGCTAGAAGAATTGGCAATTCAAAACGCAGAATTGTTTTTACAAGCAGGTGGCAAAGAATATGCCTATATTCCTGCACTGAATACCCGTGCCGATCATTTGGATTTGCTCAAACATTTACTTCAAGCTAATCTTGATGCTGTAAAGCTTAACCTAAGCCATTAACTTTTGAGGTTCGCCACCATGTTGCAAGTCAAAATTGTTCCCGTCACCGCTTTTCAGCAAAACTGCTCGATTGTGTGGGATGCAGAAAGCAAAGAAGCAATTTTGATTGATGCAGGCGGTGAGCCTGAAAAGCTGAAAGCCGAAGTTGAAGCGTTGGGTTTAACGGTGAAAGCTTTGTGGCTCACTCATGGACATTTAGACCATGCGGGGGCTGTTGGTGCGTTGCAACATTACTGGAATGTTCCTGTGATTGGTCCACAGAAAGAAGATGCTTTTTGGTTAGATCAGTTGCAAGAAGTATCTGCGCGTTATGGTTTTCCTATCCCTGAAAAAGTCACTGTGAGCCAGTGGCTAGACGGTGGTGAAGTGCTACAACTCGGTGAAGAAAGTTTTGAAGTGCGCTATGCCCCAGGACATACTCCAGGTCATGTGATGTTCTATAACGCTAAATATGGCATTTTGTGGACGGGTGATGTGCTGTTTAAGGGTTCTATTGGTCGTACAGATTTTCCGCGTGGTAATCATCAACAATTATTAGATTCAATTCAGCGCGAGTGTTTTAGTTTGCCTGATGACACCCAGTTTATTTCGGGGCATGGGCCAATCAGCACCATTGGTTTTGAAAAACAGCATAACCCGTTTGTAGCAGGGCAAGCAGGTTAAAAGCAGTGTGTATTTATGCTTTAAGAAAAAGTCAGCAGTCGCTGACTTTTTTATTTGCGAAAGGGATTATTCAGCATTTGTTTGCTTTCAATTGCAAACAGCATTGTGAAAATTGTCAGTAAGATGCCTATGCACAGCATGAGTAAATCATGCGCGTACAGTCCAAAGCCTAAACTGCTGGTAGAGAGTAAAATACACAGCATTACAATTCCTTTTAACATGATTTCCATGGTGAAATGTTCCTAGGTTATTTTTTGCTTTCTTTATTGTTATGTGCAGTGACGGAGTCACGAATAGTGCAAAGTATAACCTGTGCTAATTCTGCTGAAAGCAATTATAGAACAACTAAATTTTGAATAATTTTTCTAAAAATGTGAAAAATTCCATGAAACTGTGTGTAGTTTTAGGCAATATTTGGCGTGGAAATTTATTGCTTATTCCTCAGAGTTTTCTGCTTGCGGAGCATCTTGGGTGGGTAAACGATACTCGTCATTTGCCCATGCGCCTAAATCAATGAGCTTGCAACGCTCAGAACAAAAAGGACGAAATGGATTGTTTTCCCATTGCGAAGGTTCACCACAACGAGGGCAAGGAAAAGTGCGTGGCATGATCAACTCCAAATGAAAAATGCAGGATTGGATTAGGCAAATAGCACCTGACTTGATAGACTTGTGCCGAATTTTGTAAGTTTGATCTGATTATGCCAATTCGTCAATTTCAAGCCCAGCGTATGCATGCCCCTCGTGATTTTCAAGCCATTGCCAATGAATCGATTTGTGTTGAAATTGGTGCGGGAAAAGGCAAGCATGCTTTATTATTTAGTGGGCAACATCCCGATAAAAAATTAATTGCGATTGAGCGTACCCGCGAAAAATTTGTAGCGATGCAAAAACAGCATCAACTTGAAGGTCAGCACAACTTACAAATTGTGCATGCCGATGCCATTCCATGGATTGTGCATGCTTTATTTCCTGCTCAAGTTGAGCAATTCTTTATTTTATATCCGAATCCAGAACCACATAATGCCACCCAGCGTTGGTTGAATATGCCATTTTTTGAGTTTTTATTGTCGCGTTTAAAAGCAGGCGGCAGTATTACTTTGGTAAGTAATATTCCTGAATATATTGCAGAAGCACAGCAACAGCTGATTGAAGTGTGGAAATTGCCATTTATTCAGCAGGATGTTCCAGTAGATTCAGCACGCACTCATTTTGAAATCAAATATTTAGCACGTGGTGAGCGTTGTCAGGAACTGCTGATCAGCAAACCTGCGGCTTATACAACCCGTTTTGATGATTTTCAGCCTTTGCAAGGACAGCAGCCGACTTTAACACCTGCTGCAGTTGAGGCGAAAGTTTCTGCAGACTCAAGTGCAACAACTGAGTAAACAGGCATGAAACAGCGCATTGCAATTATAGGAGCAGGGCCAGCAGGGCTAATGGCTGCCGAAGTGCTGAGTCAGTATGCCTATGATGTGCATGTCTATGAGCAGAAACCTTCAGCGGCACGTAAGTTTTTGATGGCAGGTAAAACGGGGCTGAATATTTCACATGCCGAACCGATTGCACAATTTATTCAGCGTTATGATCAGGTGGAATGGTTGGCGCCGTGGATTCAACAATGGGATGCGGCTTGGATTCAAAACTGGATGCAGGGTTTAGGTATTCAGTCTTATGTAGGTTCATCGGGGCGAATTTTTCCACAAGAAATGAAAGCCGCACCTTTGCTACGCGCATGGTTAAAACGCTTGGTTGATGCAGGCGTGCAGTTTCATTATCGGCATCAGGTATGTGATTTAAAGAACAATCAACTCAGTATTCAAAATCTAAGTACAGCGCAAGTTGAACAACAGCAGTTTGCCGCTATTGTGATGGCATGTGGAGCAGTGTCGTGGTCGAAATTAGGTAGTGATGGTGCATGGCAGCGTTGGTTATCTGCCAATGAAATTCAGCCTTTTCAAGCCAGTAATGCAGGGGTGGAATGTCACTGGTCTAACTATATGCAGCCAGTTTTTGGACAACCTTTAAAACGTGTGCAAGCATGGGTGAAAGGCGCTGAAGCGAGCATGGGCGATATTGTGATTAGCCATTATGGTTTGGAAAGTGGCTTAATTTATAAGCAAGGGCGAGCATTGCGACAGTTGCAGCACGCTCAACAACCGCTGCAGTTACAACTCGATTTGCTACCCGATTTAACCGTTGAGCAACTCTACCAAAAGTTGCAACCTTCCAAAAAACAGTCTGTAAGCAATATTTGGCGTAAGGCAGGTTTGGATGCCGTGAAGTCTGCAGTCGTGCGTGAGTTGGTGGATAAAGCCCTTTGGCAGCAACCTATGCAATTGGCGCAGCAGATTAAAAATTTAACGGTGCCTTTAAAGGGTTTTCGTCCTATTGAAGAAGCAATTAGCTGTGCGGGCGGAGTCAAACGTGAGGTTTTATCTGCACAATTGCAGTTAAATTCCAATCCACACGTTTTTCTCTGTGGTGAAATGCTGGATTGGGATGCGCCAACGGGCGGCTATTTGCTGACAGCCTGTTTTGCTACAGGACGCGCTGCCGCTGAAGGAGTGCATCAGTATTTACAGCAGCGTCCGTAAAACACGTTATTCATCAAGTTGTGGATATTGCCCACGCCAATGTTCTAGTTGTTGCTGCGCCTGTAGCAAGTCTGCTAAGCCTTGCTGACGTTGTTCTTTACTGACAGGATAAGGTGCAGAAGTTGTATTTTGAGTTGCTAGATATTGCGCTTGCTGTTCCCAATAATGACTCATTAGGCCTTGAATATAACGCCCTTGCGGTGTCTTTAAATCCAGTTCTTTGAGCATACTCAAGGCAGATTGAATGTTGTCCTGCAGGCGATTTTGTGCAAATGCAGCATCGAGTTGTTGGCTTTCATGCAAGCGTTCTAACTCATCTTCCAAATCATTGCTCATTTGGTCATGGCGTTGTTCATAATCCATCAGCAATTGAATATCATGCGGGTCATCCGCAGTCATTTCAAAGGGCTGAATCGCGGCTTGCTCGACCTGAGTTTGCATGATTTGATCTTCAGGGCTGAGTTTGTCTGCATGTTCTACTTTGCTGCGCTCGCAAGCGCTGAGGGAGAACGCCAAAAAAATTGTTAAGGGAGCAATCGCGTGTTTAAAGGTTATTTGCATTTATTTGCTCCCTCTCATTCAACTTTTTGATAGACATACAAATGTGTGCAATAGGGAAATTCAATTTCATCTTGCACATGCTTATTCGTATATTCTAATACTAATTGTTCAAATTGTGTTTTGAGTTGTTGTTGCTGTTCAGTTGGCATTGCAGCAATGAAACTGGTCGAAAGCAAACGCTTAGATACCACTTGTTCGACTGTACCAACATGCGTGTGATGAAATTTCTGCTCGTGAGTAAGTTGGAATAAATCTGTATCGGCAAATACCTGACGCCAGTCCTGATTGTGAAAACGCGGTGTATCGCCCTCAAAAGGCAAAATCATCTTTGCCAGTGCATTGACCCAATTGACTGAAATATCACGTTGATTCCAAATTAACAGCAAATGACCTTGCGGTTTTAAGATTCGGTGAATTTCCTTTAAACTTTGCAGATTGGCAAACCAATGAAAAGATTGCGCACAGCTCACCAAATCTGCATATTGATCGTGCAGTGGTAATTGCTCACTTCGTGCTTGAATTGTCTTAACTTGTGGGTAAAGTTGTTCTAATTCGGCTAACATGCTGGCAATCGGATCTACCGCTATAAGCTGAGTTGTCAGTTTGAGCAAATGTGGCAGGAACTTTCCTGTGCCAGAACCCAAGTCTACAATATTGCTATTAAGTGGAACTTGGAGCTGATCTTGCAGGAAAACATCGACTTCTTGCGGGTAACTGGGGCGAACTTGTTGATATAGGTTTGCCCCTAAAGCAAAGCCTTGTTGTGCGGCAGGATGTAGAGATTGTGTCATATTTTGCGATTTTTAATCTGCTGTGCATCTATAAAATAACATATTCACTTTTGGACTTGCGTACAGGGTATTCAAGTTTAAAGTAACGGTTTAATTCAGCGCCTTGGCGCCGGTGTGGGAATGGACAAACACATAATTTTTGAAGACGGACATATCCGCGCTATTTTCATGAAAGGCTCATCTCAGGAGCTGATTTTTTCTTTTGGCGATTTAATTACACGGGCCAAAGGAACGTCTATTAATGCCGAAAAATCACTGGAAAAGTTTCATTTTAATGTGATTGGGGTCATGCCTAAGGAAAAATCATGGTTTCCTGAAGCTTCTATGCGCGCCATGTTGGCAGCCATTCAAGACCTGATTGCCTCGTTTAAAATTCGAGTGGGCTATGGCGGCTCAATGGGCGGCTATGCAGCAATTAAATATTCCAATTTGCTGGATTTAAACCGTATTGTGGCTTTGGTGCCGCAGTATTCAATTGACCCTGAAGATATTCACGACCCACGCTATAACATGTTTTATCATGCAGACTTAAATGCCAATATGCGCATTCAAGCGCAAGATGTATCGGCACAGCGTGAATATATTGTGGTCTATGACCAATATTATGCTGAAGATCGTGGGCATTATTTAAAAATTCAGCCTTTAATTCCGCATTTACATACCTTACATTTGCCATTTACAGGGCATGATGCAATTGCGATTTTAGCCAACTCTGAATTACTGAATGACTTTTTAACCCATCCTTTTGATGCGCCGTTCTTTTACCAAAAAATTCGCAAGGTGAAAAAGAACAGCAAGTTTTACTATCGTAAAGTGATTGAAAATGTCTTGCCGAATCATCGTTGGTCTTTAGGTCGTATTTTAAAATACAATAACTTACAGCTAGACAGTAACTTTTTTGATGCCAAGTTAAAACAAAACCTGATTCGCTCTTTGCTTAGTAATAAACAGGTCGATCAGCACGATTTAAACAAACTTGGCTTACAAATTCAGTTGCCGTATGAAAATCGTAATGTCTTGCTCGACCATTTTGGTCATGGTTTGGTATTTAACATCATCAGCCAAAAAATTGAGAGCTATGCCGCACATGCGATTGCTTTGAACCATAAATTCCTGATTCCGATTTATGTAAAGGGCAGTGGTTTGGTGCAAATTTATCTGAATGATGAACGCTATTTAATTAGTATGAATGATCGTCATGTCATGAAACTATGCAAGGAACAAGATGCACTTGCTGCAGGCATGCACCCACTAATATTGAAAAAATATAGCGACTATTTTGTGTTGAGCTATAAAGATTTGAACCTGAGCAGTGATGAGTTTGGCGGCAACGACTTTGTGGAAGATTTGCCAGATACTGCCAAATTTACCCTAGAACTGGAACAGTAAGCTGCAAAGTTTGATCCATGATTTAGATGGTTTAAATTTTAGACACTTGTATTGTTTTGCCATTGGGCTAAGATGATCTTAAAACATGCTTTTGTTGATCATTCCAAGGGTAGTATGTATGACCAAGTTGTTGATGCCTGCTGTGCTTGTTTTGCTGTCCAGTTTCATTTTATCTGCGACTTTATTTGCAGATGCGCCTGAGCCGAAGGCTTATCTATTTTTTACTTTAGGTTTGTTGGTTTTGTTGGGATTAGGCACTTATGTATTTCGACAAATTCAAAAATCGATACGCTATCACATGAATAAGCCTGCAGATTAAATGCAGGCTTTTTTATTTGCGCTGAGTTGTTTTTGTGCTTTTCTAGTAACCAATAAATCAGAAAAAATTATAGCTTGATCACTTTAATTTCTTCTTCAGACTCTGTACTTGGCGCAGCCTGCGTCTGTGCTTCCTGAGTAGGTGCGGCAGTGGTGGCTGCAGGGGCAACAGTCTGTGAAGGCACACTTAATGGTGCTTGATAGATAGGCACGGCATGATCACTTTGTCCAGTAATCACTTCTTTGGTTTCCTGAATTTTAGTATTTACATTGTTGGCTAGTTGCTGCCCAGTATGCTTGGCTTGAGCGGCACCCTGACTGCCCAATTGTTTGGCATTGTCTAAAGCTTGATGTGCGGATGGGCGAATTTTTTCAATGCCTTTTTCTGTGACTTCGCCAACTTTTTGTGCAGCTTGAATCACACCTTCCTGAGTTTTATATGCCCAAACATGTAAAAGGTTTGGGTTGTCTGCATAAGGTTGAATTGGTTTATTGCTTTGAGTTTGCGCATCACTATTTTGTGCCCACACAGAAGCACTGCTGAGTATTAGTCCAATACAAATGCTGATATTGATCTTTTTCATTGTGCTGTGCCTCTTTGGATGTCGAATTCTGTTCGATGAAAGGTTTTGAATAGAATGTACTGCATTGTATAAAGCCTAGATGATCTGCAGTGTTTATTTTTCATAAGTATGATGTGTTTTTAGGTGAAATTTAAAGTGTTTAAAATCATAGCAGCATTGCAAGCTTAAAGAAAAAGACCCACATAAAATTGTGGGTCTTGTTACTCTGGAGAGTTTTTAAGGCAGGGCAACAATGGCTACACTGCTTTTGTCATCTTAGTTTGAATTATCAAGAGATGCTGCATATATATTGAAAGTCCAACAATCTTGCTACATCAAGATACATTCAAAGCTGTTTTTAGCTTAGTTGCATTGTGCAAGCGCATCTTTATGAAAATGGTTGCGTAGGGTAATAAAGTTTTTTTGCACGGTTGCATCATGTAAGTCAAAGTTAGTTGCTGTGCTGGTTCCATCTTGTGCAAATGTTGCAGAACCAGCTGAAATTAATGCATTGCCTTTAAATGCCCATTGTTCAATAGAACGACCTGCTTGCAGTGTGCCTGTAAATTCGATCACGCATTTATCAATAAATTTTGTGAGTTTGGCGCTGTTATTGACAGTGTCTGGGTAAACTTCAATATTTTTCACTTCTTGTAAAACACCTGCTGTGAGCTGTGGAATGACAGGTGCAGAAGTACACGCACTAAGAGAAAGGCAAGTTAAACCCGATAAAATGAGTGTTTTAAGTTTCATAAGCTTGTTTTCTTGTTGAGCGTTGTTAGGTTGAGTATAGGGAATCTGAAGTGAAATGCCTACAGATTAATGATTCCAATCTTGTGAACGAATACGTCCAGTTTGATAGTAGATAGAAACCAACTCTATAAAGTTTTTAAAATCCAAGTTTTCAGTCAAAATTCGATTTATTGATTGCCAATCCACCTCTGAACGTCGTCGAGCTGGCAAAAGGATTTCACTTTCTGTTGGATTTTCTGGGTTGAGTAAAATTACACCTATACCATGTAAAGCTGAAAGCATACGCAGTTCTTCTTCAACTTCATTTGTTGAAATAGAGGTTGCTACTAGGTAGCCCTCATTTGCCCAACTGGAATTACTGACTGCTTGGAAAAAGCTACTTCGGATATTTGAGCCTGTTAATTCTTTTTTTACTTCAAATGACCATAAACGCACATTTTGTCCAGAACCATGTTTAACACAAGTTCTTATTAATTCATGCCATTTTTTATCAATGGGTTGCATCGCAACAATATCGGGGTGTAACCATTGATTGCCGTTTTGACCACGATTATTGGATGATTTCTTTTCGTCGATTCTCAAGCTGAAAAGTTGTAGTTCTTTTGATAAATATTCAATTAGTACAGGATATAAATCATATTCTGAAAGGATTTTAGTGGTGAGTGTTGAAATAACTTCTTGTTGGTCATCGAAATCAGCAGGTTCATTTTGAGTATCTATTTTTAAACTGTTCGATATGATATTAGGATCATACCAATATAAGCGTGGTCGCGGTTTGTCTTGTAATTGTATGAGGGGTTCAGCTTTTAAAATAGCATTTTTATGAGCGCCAATTTCAGCGACAATTTGATTAATCAATTCAGCATCCGTACTAAAACGAGGGTTATTGCGTTTTTCTAAGTAATCTTGAGGGTATAAGTTTAGGATTGCTTCTGCAATTTTACGTGCTGTAAACTTTTGATTAGGATTTGATTTTAAAAATGCTACGATTTTTTGTGGTTGTGATAATTTTATTTTCATCAATATGTAAAAACCCCACTATCAAAATAGCGGGGTTTCTTTTAATTTACAAGTAATTAAGATTTTAGTGCTGCAATACACTTACATCCGCAACACGTGTAAACAAATCACGTAACTGCGCAAGTAAACGTAAGCGGTTGGCTTTCAACTCTGCATCATCTGCCATCACCATGACACTGTCAAAGAAAGCATCAATAGGCGCACGCAATGCAGCCAATTGAGAGAGTGCGGTGGTGTAGTCTTTTGCTGCCAATAATGGCTCCACCACAGGTGTGATTTTCGCAAGTTCCGCGAATAATGCTTTTTCTGCATCTTCCACCAAGTTAGCTTCAATGACGCTTCCTTCAGGTGCGGTTTCTTTGGCTAAAATGTTGGCAACACGCTTGTTTGCAGCAGCCAATGCAGCCGCTTCAGGCAAGGCACGGAAGTGATTTACCGCATTCACACGTTTATCAAAATCTAGTGGAGATTTTGGTGATAAAGCTTGAACGGCTTGAATCACATCTACTGCAACGCCTTGGTCTTCATATTTCGCACGGTAACGACCTTCAAGGAATGCAACAGCATCTGCCAAAGTCTTGTCGTGATCTTTTAATACATCGCCATAAGCAGCCAATGCCAGCTTGATCAGGTCTTCGATAGATACATCAAGTTCATTTTCAGTCACTAGACGCAGGATACCAATGGCAGAACGACGTAGCGCAAATGGGTCTTTAGAACCTGTAGGTGCCTGACCAATACCGAAAATACCAGTTAAAGTATCTAGACGATCCGCAAGGGCAATCGTTGTACCCGTTTTGGTTTTAGGCAGAACATCACCCGCGAATTTAGGTAAATATTGCTCACCTAAAGCTTCTGCAACTTCGTCATTTTCACCTTCAAGACGTGCGTAGTAAGTACCCGCGATGCCTTGAAGTTCTGGGAATTCACCTACTAACTCAGAAGTTAAGTCGCATTTTGCAAGCAGGGCAGCTTTTTCAGCATCTTCAGCTTTTGCACCCGTAATCGGAGCAAGTGCGACAGCCAGTTTAGCAATACGTTCAGACTTGTTCCACAAAGTACCCAGTTGTGCCTGGAATACCATGTTGGCCAGTTTCTCTTTACGAGAAGCTAATGGCTGTTTCTGGTCTTGCAGGAAGAAGAACTCAGCATCTGACAGACGTGGACGAACCACTTTCTCATTACCTTCAATAATTTGAGTCGGATCTTTAGACTCAATGTTTGAAACGGTAATGAAGTAAGGCTGTAATTTGTTTTCAGCATTCACCAGACAGAAATACTTCTGGTTATCCTGCATGGTAGTGATCAGGGCTTCTTGAGGAACGGCAAGGAAGCGTTCTTCGAAGCTGGCACGTAGTGCAACAGGCCATTCTACCAATGCAGTCACTTCATCCCGTAGGTCACTAGGCACAATCGCAATTGCATTGACTTCATCTGCCAACGCTTTTACTTGTTGGTCGATAATTCCTTGACGTTCTTCAAAAGACGCAATGACTTTAGCCGCACGTAACGCATCTAAATAGTCATTGGCGTGTTGTAGTCTGATTGCTTCAGGTGCATGGAAACGATGTCCATAAGTGACATTACCTGCCTGATGGTCTTGAATCGTTGCTTCAATTACTTGATGATCTTTAAGTAAAACGACCCATTTTACTGGGCGCACAAATTCAGTACGGCTTGCAGCAGAACGCATACGTTTTGCAATTGGCAGGTTGTCCAATGCTGTTTGTAAAATGTGTGGCAATAACGCATCAAGGCTTTGACCTTTCACGTCTTTTAAGTAGCACACTTTTTCAACTTTACCTGCTTGGAATGTAGAGACTTGATCTACCGTAATGCCTTGACCGCGCATAAAGCCTTCAAGGGCTTTGGTTGGTTTGCCTTCGGCATCGTAAGCAGCTTGAACAGCAGGGCCGTCAAAGCGTTTTTGTGTGTCTGCTTGTGCGGCATCGACATTAGCAATTTTAAGTGCCAAGCGACGTGGTGCTGCATAGGCTTCAATTGCATCAAAAGCCAAGCCTGCATCTTTCAAACCTTTTTCAGTTTCTGCAAGTAGTGCATCACGTAAGGTTTTTAAGCTTTTCGGTGGGAGTTCTTCGCAACCGAGTTCAAATAAAACTGTATGTTTAGACATTATTTGCTTTCCTCAGTATTTTGCGCTTTGGCTTCCGCTTCAACCTGTGCTTTTAATTGTGCTAAGACTTCATCGCGTAAATGCGGTTCAGCCATTGGGAAGCCTAATTTTGCACGTGCAGCCACATAACTTTGTGCAATAGAACGTGCCAAAGTACGAACACGTAAAATATAACGCTGACGTTCAGTCACAGAAATTGCACCGCGCGCATCCAACAGGTTAAAGCAGTGAGATGCTTTAATCACTTGCTCATAAGCAGGTAATGGTAATTCTGCTGCAATTAAACGGCTTGCTTCTACTTCATAGAAGTCAAACAGTTCAAACATTTTATCAACAGGCGCATATTCAAAGTTATAGGTCGATTGTTCAACTTCGTTTTGATGGAACACATCGCCATACGTCACAGTACCAAACTGTCCTTTAGTCCAAACCAAGTCGTAAACTGAGTCTACACCTTGCAGGTACATTGCCAAACGCTCAAGACCATAAGTGATTTCGCCTGTTACAGGGTAGCATTCAACTCCACCCACTTGCTGGAAGTAAGTGAATTGCGTCACTTCCATACCGTTTAACCATACTTCCCAACCTAGGCCCCACGCGCCAAGTGTTGGAGATTCCCAGTTATCTTCCACAAAGCGAATGTCATGCACCAATGGGTCAATTCCAATCGCTTTTAAAGAATCTAAATACAACTGCTGGATGTTGTCTGGGTTTGGTTTCAGCACCACCTGAAATTGATAGTAGTGTTGTAAGCGGTTCGGGTTTTCGCCATAACGACCATCTTTAGGGCGGCGAGATGGTTGTACATACGCCGCGTTCCATGTTTCTGGACCTAAAGCACGTAGGAAAGTGGCAGTGTGGAATGTCCCTGCACCCATTTCCATATCGTAAGGTTGTAAAACGACGCAGCCCTGCTCCGCCCAGTAGTTTTGTAAGGCAAGAATTAAGCCTTGAAAGGTATCAATATGCGATATGGCGCGACTCATGGTCATCCACTTAAAATTAGAGAAAAATTGTGCTCAATTATAAGGATTTTGCGGGGTGCTGGCAAAGGTTAAAGCACAACTAGCGGTTGGTTGTTTGGGGTTTTACAAATTCACTGATAAATGAAAGATATAAAACAAATACATCATTACTAAATGATTGCCTTATAATCTTGTCCAATTGTCACCACTGGATTGCCTGCCCGTGTTTCATTCACAACTTGATTGGCTGAATACGCTGAAACCCAATTTTAAAGTATTGCCGTTAAAAGAACGCCTACTTTGTGGTTTGGGCGCATTATTGGGTTTGGCATTATCTTCCCTGATCAGTTGGTGGGTGTTGGGCGATATTAACGCATGGTATATCGCGCCAATGGGTGCATCTTCGGTATTGTTGTTTGCTGTGCCTGCCAGTCCTTTGGCGCAGCCGTGGAATATTGTAGTTGGGAACAGTATTGCAGCAATTATGGGCGTGAGCTGTGCTTTATATATTCCAAATTTAACCGAAGCCTTTAGTGTGGCTGTGGCTTTATCTATTTTCTTGATGATGACGACCGATTCGCTGCATCCACCGAGTGGAGCAGTGGCCATTACCGCAGTGCTTGGCGGAGATGCCGTGCGTGAGCTGGGTTATCACTTTATTTTTTATCCTGTGCTGCTTAATTCAGTTTTGCTGATGATGATTGCAATCGTATTTAACCGCATGATTGGCAAGCCTTATCCTCAAACGCCACAGTTGAATCAACGTACCCAAGACCCAACGCCTACTCAAAAAGCCACTATTCAGCCGCAAGATATTCAAGATGTTTTAGATGCACAAACCCAGTTGCTAGATATTAGTGAATACGACTTACAAAAAATCATTTTAGAAGCGCAACACAAAGCCAGTGAACGACAAACTCAAGCACTGACTTGTGCAGATATTATGAGTAAAGATGTGGTTAGTTTGCAGCAAGATGAGGATATTCACAGTGCTTTAGAAAAATTCAAACACATGAATTTAATGAGTTTACCAGTCATTGATACTGAACAACATTTGGTGGGAACTTTGGCGCTGTATGAAGTGGTGGAATGGTTTAAACACGCAACAGATTTTCCGTATAGCTGGAAACATCAGGTGAAACATATCATGTTGCGCCAAGTGGTCACGGTGCAACCGCAACAAAGTATTCAAGACCTTGTGCCGTACTTTGTCGAGCGTTCTTTTAACTATATTCCTGTGGTAGAACAGCAGCGTTTGGTGGGGATTATTAGCCGTGCCGACATGATTGCCGTCTTGAATCAACAGCTTGCTGTAAAGACGAATTGATTGACTCACATTGTCGATGCGAATTCAACACGCTTCAATTCTGAAAACACTGAACTGTTATGACACTCTGAATATGGTGCAGGTTGAAAGGCAAAAAAAAGCTACGATGCTTGGGGGAGCAATCGTAGCGAAAAAGAAGAAAGTTGTGTGAATAGGGTGGTGTCTACGAGTGAATCGGTAAACGATTCAAGCCTATGAATCTTTAAATATGGTCAGTCTTTCAAATTTCAATACCGTTTATCGGTCTTGATCAGGATTGACTGTGCGCACAGGTCTTGTGTAGCCCTGAGTATAGTTTGCTGTATTCGACTGGTTTTGTTTAGGAATCACCAACCACAACACCAAATACACCAAAATGCCAGGAAAGGCAGCGCTCATCACGGAAACAATCACAAAAATTAAGCGCAGTAAATTTGCGTTCCAACCAAAACGTTCAGCAATACCACCCATAACCCCAGCAATCATATTTGAGCGGTTTGAGCGATATAAACCAACATTGGCCATCTAATTCTCCTTGAGAGATCTAAAATTCAAAATAAATACCCGCTGATGTTTAGCTTCGCAGCACATCATCTGTATATAGAATAAAAATGGTGATGCACTTGGGTTTTTTAAAGGGCGGTGGCAAAGCAATTAGTAAAGTTATGTAACTTTTAGTGTTGCTTAAACCAGCATCCACCTAAAATATCGTAAAGAAGCGATGGGCAGAGTAAGCGCTTGACCACAAAGGATTGAGGAAAAGCATGGCTTACATTGAGTTGCCTATTCGGTGGTTTGAATAGGACTGAACATTCAGTCTAATCACTCTATATGAGGGATAGTGTGTCGGCTAAATCAAATATTTGCGCAGTTTCTATATGGAGTGCAGTGGCATTGCTTGGATGCGATGATTCACAACTTGAGCAAGCTGCCGTGCAAAAATATACAGAACAGGCAGAAACTAAAAGACTGACTGAAGTAGCAGGGCAGGCAACCGCACCCATGCAAACGGCTGCAACAGAACATCATATTCCCGAAAATCATCTGACTTATGTGGGACGCTATACTATTCAGATTAGCTGTGAAGATAAGTTTGTTATGTGCGAAAGCGGAAAAGTCGATTATATTCTGACCTTATTGCCTGATGGGACAGCGCATCGTATTTTTGTCAATGCGGGGCAAATCAGTTACGACAATAAAAAAAAATACCGCAAAGATTTATGGTTCTATGATGAAGACGCGCATCAAATTGTGGTGGCACGCGCCTCTGGGGTGAACTTTTACTATAATGTTGATCAAGACCATAATTTAATTATGGATAAAAACAAAATTGCGATTGCAACAGAAAATAATCGTGAATACTTTAAAAGCAATCCCTTACCTTCGCAAAACTATCATTTAATCAGAGCAAGTTAATTATTCGCTCATTCAATTCTTAGCCCATTCGTGAAAAACTTTTGGGCTTTTGTTTTTTTTACATCAAGTTTTTATTTGGGATGTGTAAAGTATGATTTATCAATGATGGCACATCGTCTACAACTGAATTGAGCAAGGTGTAGTGGATAAAAGTGTTAGTCAAACAGGGCAGAATACGGGAATTCTATAGTAAATTACGAAACTGCACGATCCACAGAACAGTGCTGTGATGACTGGTAATTTAAAGATTTTTTAGAAGGAATGGTGGGTCGTCCGCGATTCGAACGCGGGACCAACGGATTAAAAGTCCGCTGCTCTACCGACTGAGCTAACGACCCAGAGGAGTAAAAATGACGATGATCATTTTTAAAGTATCAACCTTGAAGAAGATGGTGGGTCGTCCGCGATTCGAACGCGGGACCAACGGATTAAAAGTCCGCTGCTCTACCGACTGAGCTAACGACCCATCTAAGGTTGATCAAGGAAATGGTGGGTCGTCCGCGATTCGAACGCGGGACCAACGGATTAAAAGTCCGCTGCTCTACCGACTGAGCTAACGACCCTGAACCAGCAATCAAGCAGGCTTGATTGTGAAGTGCAAGAAAAACCAGAGGGTTTTAAGCACCACTTCGTTTGATGGAGCGTATTGTAGCAAGATATGAAGCGAGCGCAAGTAAAAAATAAAAAAGTTGCCTATGTTTGATTATAAATGCAACAAATTTGTCGTATCTAATCAAAAAATAGGCAACATAGTGGCTTAGAAGCGATATTGATACTGTTGAATATTGTCGTAAATTTCTTGGGTCAGCTCGCAATAAGCAGATTGGTTTGGCAATAACACCAGAATTTTTTCATCACACTGTTTTAAATCAAAACCTTGAGTTTTCAGGGTGTTCTTCTGATATTTAAATGTACCTGTGGTTTGCATTTGCTTTTGAATGCGTAAAAAAACGGGTACTGCATAAGCGGGCATTGCTTTTTTAAACTCCACCAGCATTTGACGCAAGTCTTGTTCATCTAACTGGCAGCCTTCGTTTAAGGTAATCGCAGCCATACCTGCACGACCATTGGTATGTGGGATTTCAACGCCATACACGACAGCTTCAGCAATTTTTTCATAGTCACTGACAATGTTTTCTACTTCTGTGGTGGATACGTTCTCACCTTTCCAGCGGAAGGTATCACCTAAACGATCAACAAACTGGGCGTGACGGAAGCCAATGTCGCGGACTAAATCGCCCGTGTTAAAATAGGCATCGCCTTGTTTAAACACGTTTTGCATCATCACCGCCTTGTTTTTTTCAGGGTCGGTGTAGCCATCAAACGGTGAGCGACGGGTGATTTTTCCAATCAATAAGCCGACTTCGCCTTTTTTGACTTTCATGCATTTGCCTTTGGCATCGCGTACGGGTTCATTTTTTTCTTTATCAAACTGAATGACCGCATAAGGTGTCGGTGAAAAACCAACCGTGTTGTCAAAGTTAAACACATTGCTAAAGCCGACGTTGCCTTCGCTAGACGCATACAGTTCCAGAATTTCCTGAACGCCAAAGCGTGTTTTGAATTTGCTCCAAATATTAGGACGCATGCCATTGCCAATCATTTTGGTCACACGATGCCCACGCTCTAAATCAGAAGCAGGCGCATCCATTAAATAACGGCACAATTCGCCCACATAGCCAATCGCAGAGGCATTGAATTTGTGTACATCTTGCCAGAAGCATGAAGTGGAGTATTTTCTACGGATGGCAAAGGTGGCACTGCCTGCAATTACGCCACACCAGCACACCACAATACCTGTGGCATGGTACAGCGGCAGAGTGCAGTACATCACATCATCCTGATTTAAACCCAAGACATGACCATAGGTACCATAAGCCAACGTCCAACGGCTATTGGTGAAAATCACCGCTTTAGGCAAGCCTGTTGTACCTGAGGTATAGATATAAAACAGCCCATCTTTGCCCTGTACCGACTGTGTGGTGGCAGGATTAAAGCTTGGGAATGATGCAATGCATTGCGCTAAATTTTGAAAACCTTCAGGCGCAGTGCCGGCATCGGTACGGGTATTTTGATCTGCAAACCAATACAGACGATTTTCTGCAAGCTCAAGTTCTTGGCGAATATCGGCAACGGCTTGACGACATTCTTCCCCCACAATCACGGCAATTGGTTTGACTAAATTGATGCTGTGCGCCAAAACTTTGGCAACTTGTGCGGTATTGACCAAAGCCACGGTAACGCCAATTTTTGCTAAGCCAATGACACTGGCAATTAATTCAGGGCGATTTTCCAACATCACCGCAATGACATCACCTTTACGTGCACCTATGCTTAAATAGTAATGGGCAATTTGGTTGGCCCAAGCATTGAGCTGTAAATAGCTGTACTGCTGATCTTCAAACACTAGTGCACAGCCATGCGGGTTACGATGCACGGCTTTTTCAAATGCTAGACCTAAGCCTGCAGGCGTGTTGGGTGTGCGTAAATAGGCTTGCTTTAACCCTGTGATCAGGTGAGGCACTTTAGTCATAAACTGCGGAATTTTTGCCGCAACATCCGTTAAGCCAATTAAATCGCTTTTTGTCATCTGGTTCATAAGAATCCTGTTTTTGTCATCATCCGTTGCATCTGCACAGCATCACGTCTTGTTGTTTTGTAATCCCTAAGTCCTAGTGCAATCAACCTAATTTTTCAGCTTTGTTAGGTGTTTTTAGAAAAGCTGTTAAAAATCAAAAACACCTAAGTTCAAATTAGCTCGCTTAAATTTAAGTCAGCACCGCGTTGGCTCTAAAGTAGCAAAAAAAATCTAGCCATTAAAATGACTGGATTTTTTTATTCCGCTGCAAAAGTGCGAATTACGACTCAGTTGGCGGAGTTACTTTTTTAGGTGGACGGCCACGTGGACGACGCGGACGCGCAGTTTTCTCTTTCTCTGCTTTGTCCTGTTCAGATTCAGCAGTTTCGACTGGGTCATCTACTGCTAATTCCGCTTGTACAGGTGCGACCACTTCAACGGCAGTTTCTTCTTGCGCTGCTGCAGTTTCAGTGACAGCTTGTGCAAGGTCGTCTTGCGCGTTCAACTCAGGCTGAGTAGCTTCAGTTGTAGCCACTGCTTCAGGGTTTACTTCTGTAGTTGCTTCGACTTCAGTGCTTACTGTTGCAGACGTTTCTACCGTAGAACTTGCTTCTACAGATCCTTCTGTAGCTGCCACAACTTCAGTCGTTGGCTCTGCTGCAGGTGTGCTTTCCGCTTCAGCTTTTTCTACTGCCTGTGCTTGCTTGGCTTGTTCCAATGCTTGCTCAGCAGCTTGTTTGGCTAAACGACGACGCTCACGCGGATCGTTGGCAACACGCTTATCTGACACTGGTTTTGGTGGTGTTAGGTCTAACACAGGTGCAGGCTCAGCTTCAGGAGCAGCTTTGGCAACTTCCACATCACGTGTGACAGGTTTTTTCTCTGCCACAGGCGCAGCTGTTGCAAGCGTTGCCGCATATTCATCGGTGAACTTTTGCAAAGCACGATTGAACGTTGGAATTAAACCAAACTGTTCAATCAGGACTGAGCAATCTTCACCATAGACGTGGCGAATCAGACTACCAATGCTGTATTGCGCTAAAGTTGGCACCTGTGAAGGCGTTAACTTTGGTGCAGCTGCTTGCTGTGCTTGAGCTTCACGTTGCTGACGACGACGCTGACGCGGATCGTTGCTGGCACGTTTTGCAGGCGCAGTCGGTTGTGCTTGTACTTCCGCAGGTGCAGCTGTTTCTTCTGCAACAACTGGAGCAGCTTCTACCGCAGCAACAGCTTGAGTTGGTTCAGCAACCGTTTCAGGCACAGTTGCTTCTACTGCTGTGACTGGTTCAGCCGCTAATGGCGCAGCATTCAATGCCACAATTTCAGTTTGAGCCTGATCGACATTCACCACCAAAGCCGTCGTGTTGAACTCTTGACGCGGTGCATCAATTAAGTCCACTTTCGGCTGATTAGAAGCCACTGCGGTAGGTGCTTGCTCATTCAATACGCTTGGGTCGCGGTGACGATTTGGGCGTTCTGGACGAGGCTGGTTACGACGGTCACGACGTGGCACGGCATTTTGCTGCTCATTGTTATTTTGAGCTTCTTGCTGCTGCGGTGCTTGGTCATTGCTGTGCTGACGACGAGAATTGCGTTTGTTTTCACGCGCTTCCTGACGTTGCTCCTGACGCGACATCTGAACCACTTCTTCATGCACTTGATGTTGTTGATTGTCGTGCTGAGTTTGTGGCTCACGTTGCTCTTTGTGCTTGTTGTTATTGTTGTTGCTATGACGCGGCTTTTTGTTGTTGTGACGCGGAGCTGGTTTGTCTTCACGTTCAGCAGATTTCTCTGCAGAGTCACGTTCAGTTTTTTGTGCCACTGTCGATGGTGCAAGGTATACATTTTGACTGCTTGCAGCAGGGGCAGCAGATGCAGTTGCAATTTGACCAAACTGACCACGGCTCACGGCACCGCTATTTACCATTTGCTCAATGGCTGCCGCCGCATTGTTGGCACTACGTGCTTGATCAATAGTGCTGGCTTGCTTTTGAACAAACAGGTTTTCTAACCATGCACATGGGCTTGCAGCTGTTGTGGCTGCCGCAGGTGCAAGCTGCTGTTGTGCAGATGCTTTATTTTGCTGTGCTGCTTGTGGTTTTCTTGCAGAAGTTTTTTCTGCCGCAGGTGCAGCAGCGTGGCTGTGCGATTGATCGGCTTCTTCTAAATGCCATTCAGAAGATTCATAACCCAACTCTTTTTCGCTTGAACGAGTTGCTTCAGTACGTTCATAGCTGGTTGGTGCAAAGCCTTCAGGATTATACGAAATTTCGTAATGCGGGGTTTCTAAGTGTGGGTGAGGTAATACAGTCACACGCACATTTGAAGTTTGCTCAAGGTAAACCAGACTGTGACGTTTTTCATTCAGTAAGAATGCTGCAATTTCAACAGGTACTTCGACTTGAACTTCACCATGACGTTCACGCAGGGCAATTTCTTCCACTTTACGCATAATTGAAAGTGAAAGAGAGCGTAGGTCACGTACCATGCCTGTACCGTGACAGCGTGGGCAAACGTAACCAGTCGCTTCTTCAAGTGATGGACGTAAGCGCTGACGGCTCATTTCCATTAAACCAAAACGTGATAATTGACCAAATTGAATACGTGCGCGGTCACTTTGTGTCGCTTCACGAAGTTTGGCTTCAACCATACGTTGGTTGCGATCTTTGGACATGTCGATAAAGTCGATGACCACCAAACCACCGATGTCGCGTAAACGCAATTGACGCGCAATTTCTTCGGCAGCTTCAAGGTTGGTATTAAGCGCAGTATCTTCAACATCTTGACCACGGGTAGACTTAGCCGAGTTGATGTCAATTGAAACTAATGCTTCAGTTTGGTCAATGACAATTGAGCCGCCTGAAGGCAATTTAACTTCACGCTCATAAGCTGTTTGAATTTGGCTTTCGATACCAAAATGCGCGAATAGCGGCTCATTTAAAGTATAGGTTTTTAGCTTGTCTAACTGACGTGGCATCACGGCTTTTACGAAGTTATAGGCTTCGTTATAAGCTTGTTCTGAGTCAATTAAAATTTCGGCAACATCATCACGTAAGTAGTCACGAATCGCACGTGTCACCACACCTGCTTCTTGGTGTACCAACATTGGCGATGGGCCAGAGCTTGCGGTGTTTTGAATTTGCGCCCAAAGGTCAAGCAAGTGTTGTAAATCAAGCTGTAATTCTTCTTGTGAACGACCAATGCCCGCAGTACGTACAATCACGCTCATGCCGCGTGGCACGTTTAAAGATGCCAACATTTCTTTGAGTTCTTCACGCACAGAACCTGAAATTTGACGACTGATACCGCCACCTTTCGGGTTATTTGGCATAAGCACTAAATAACGACCAGCCAAAGAAATGAAGGTAGAGAGCGCAGCACCTTTGTTGCCACGTTCTTCTTTTTCTACCTGTACCAAAAGCTCAGTGCCTTCAGTGATCAGTTCACGAATATTAGAAGTTTGGCGAGGGTCGGCTTTGTAATAAGAGTTTGCGATTTCACGCATCGACAGGAAGCCTTGGCGACCTGCACCGTATTCAACAAATACGGCTTCTAAAGAAGGTTCTACACGGGTCACATGACCTTTGTAGATATTCGATTTTTTTTGTTCACGGGTACGATTTTCTAAATCGAAATCGTAAAGACGCTGACCAGTGACAAGTGCAACGCGAATTTCTTCGGCATGTGTTGCATTAATCAACATACGTTTCATGGGTGTAACACCTAATAGTGATACACAGCAAAAAATCGCTAGACACGTAGCGAACATCAAGCATCACGGATCAACTGCTCAGATCTCAAAAAAACCAATTGTGGTCTGAGTTTTTTTACCGGCCTTTTTGTGTGGGGCTGCGGTGTATGATTCACGTATTGATGATGGCAATACGGCTTTAACCTTTAAACGGATAAAGTCACCTGATCGCTTCACTGGCGGACGAGCGGTGTATTGGATGTGTGTAACTTTCACTGTCACATTGCTCGAAGATCATCTCTTCTTTCATAGATAGAGTGTCTTGATACGGAATTATCGTCGTATCTTTACAAATTGTGCAGATCCAATACATCAAACGCTTTAGCCTGAAGTGGTTTTCAGGGTGCGACTAATCTGATGTGTATCAGTTTACGTTTAAAAACCAACTAGAGTTGGCGACATATTTTTTCAGGCAAACTGATTTATGTACCTGAGGTACAATTAAACGCAACAGTTTGCTTTTTTGCCGATATAATAAGCCTTCGGCGTCGGCATAATTCTTTTGGGACCTGCTCGTATGTAGTGGGATGTTGGTTGATTGCTCTATTTCAGAAAAAACTGAAAAGATTCAACGTGAACCCACTGACGATGGTTTCCGTGCGCTGACTATATCAAACCTTGCATCATCTGCCTATGGGCTAAGCTTATGTTTCTTGTGTAAAGCATAGCCTAAATGATCAGTTTTTAATCAATTTTAGTATTTTATTAGGTCTCTTAACTGTATGAATTCTACCCAACAATGGCAAAGTGTCACTTGGTTTGAAGTGGATGAGCATCAAGCGGGTCAACGCATCGATAATTTTTTGTTTAGTCGTTTAAAAGGGGTGCCTAAAAGTCGCATCTATCGTTTGATTCGTGAAGGGCAGGTGCGGGTCAATAAAAAGCGCATTAAAGCAGAAACCAAACTGAATATTGGCGATCAAATTCGTGTGGCGCCGATTCGCTATGAACAAAAAGACGACAGTGCTGCTCCAATTTCAGACAAGGTGGCACAGGGTTTATTGAGCCGTGTGATTTATGAAGATGAAGGCTTGATGGTGGTGAATAAACCTTCGGGCATTGCAGTCCATGGCGGCAGTGGCGTTGCCTACGGGTTGATTGAAGGCTTACGTGCTGCGACAGGTAAAAAATATTTGGAATTGATTCACCGTATTGACCGTGATACTTCAGGCTTGGTGATGATTTCCAAAAAACGCAGTACCTTAAAAACCCTGCAAGATTTATTGCGCGAACATAAAATCCAAAAAACTTATGCTGCGATTGTCAAAGGGCAGGTGAGTTTGGATCAACAATTGATTGATGCGCCGTTGCATCGTTATGAATTGGCGAATGGCGAACGTCGTGTACGTGTATCTAAAGAAGGTAAAGAGTCTAAAACCCAGTGGAATGTGGCTGAGCGTTTTATGCATGCAAGCTTGGTATATGCTTCGCCATTGTCTGGACGTACCCATCAAATTCGTGTGCATGGTTTAAGTATTGGGCATCCGCTAGTAGGTGATGATAAATATGGTCATCAAACTGAATATCGGGGTCCTGCGCCACGTCGTTTGTGCTTACATGCCATGCGTTTGGAAATTCCAGGCTATCCTGTGATTGAAGCGCCTTTACCTGAAGATATGCAGAGTTTGGTGGCGCAGTTGAGAGCGCAAAAGGCGGATAAGCCGACGGCGCCACCTGAGTTTTAATTTTTGTAACTCTCTGTTGTGCGATAGCAGCTTGCTTCTTTTTAAAGATGAGGAACATTGTTTCGCAACAAGGAGATGAGGTTTTTAGGGGTAATTCACAGCCACATTTTATAGTTTTTAATTTAAATTTTTGGTGTATAGGCTATGCCTTACTTTTCAAAGATGAAAAGTAACAAAAAACTTTTGTTTCGCTGATGGAACATCTCTGTGCCACAGCGAAACGGCGACATCCATGTCGCCCTTCGCGTATCGAATATTTGTTGTGATATATGTGCTGATTCTTGGTCGTTTATCCTTTTGAGTTAAGGTAAAGCGAGGGAATTTAAAAGCCGAATCAAATTTAGGAACCTAATATGAATAAACCTGTAGAACTCATCATTTTTGATTGGGATGGCACCTTATTTAATTCCGTCGGTCAAATTGTGGCGAGTTTGCAGTTCGCAGCACAACAATTTCAGCAACCCCTGACCGATGCTGCGGCTAAAAGTATTATTGGTTTGGGTTTGCCTGAAGTGGCACAGCGTTTATTTCCTGAAGTGCCAGAGCTGCATCAAGCGATTTTGCAGTGCTATTCAGAACACTATGTCGAACACTCAAAAACCGATGCTTGGTTTGAGGGTGTGGCAGATATGCTCGATGAGTTGTCAGGTTTGGGACTGAAATTGGCAGTGGCAACAGGCAAAAGCCGTAAAGGTTTAGACCGAGTGTTGGCGCAAACCAAAAGTCAGGATTTGTTTGTGGCGACACGTGCTGCAAGTGAAACCAAATCTAAACCTGATCCTTTAATGTTGCAGGAAATTTTGAGCAGTACCGATGTGCAGGTCGAGCAAGCGATTATGGTGGGTGATACTTCTTACGATTTGGAAATGGCACAAAACATTGCCATGCCGCGTGTAGGCGTGAGTTATGGCGTGCATAGTGTAGAGGTGTTGCAGCGTTATCAGCCTTTAACCATTGCAGATGATGTGCCGAGTTTGCATGATTTTTTAGTGCAGCAATATCGTTTACGTCAGGCGAGTTAAACCCAGTAAAACAATTTAGATGAATTTGAAATTAGAGTAACTTGAAAAATTTCAGGTTGCTCTTTTTTTATGTACTTTTGGGAGCGTCATAAAAAGGCTTAGCTTTTAGTCTAAAGTTAGGATTAAGACATTTTAAGATTGCTGCGAATTGCCGAGTCAATGACTCGGAAAATAATGTCATAGCCTACAGACAACTGTTTTGCTTGCTTTTTATAAAAATAGATTAATAGCTAATAGCTATTGAAAAAAAGAAAATAAGTATTGGCATAAACCCGCCATTTTTCCGATTCTTAATCAGTTTACATACCTCTGAGCTGGATAGCTTGTCCTGAGAATGGACAAGATCGGGGTCATCATCCCTATTTTCTATTATTACCTTTCCAACATCTCGGGGTATATGCCCAATTTTTGCAGTTTAAGGAAACATTGATGTCGAATTCTGCTGTTGTTGAATCAGTTGCGCAAGCATTACGTACTGCCGAACTCTCTCAAACTGCGATTGCGCCAATCCGCCCAGAACTTGGTGGTGAAAGTGCTGACGTAGATATTGCCTATGCCGTTCAAGAAGTGAATACCGAACGTGCCTTAAAAGAAGGTCGTCGTTTGGTGGGGCGTAAAATTGGTTTGACCTCTAAAGTGGTTCAAGCACAACTGGGTGTAGATCAGCCTGACTTTGGCATGTTGTTTGCCGATATGGCTTATGGTGATGGTGAAGCGATTCCTGCAGGTTTGCTGATTCAGCCAAAAGTAGAAGCAGAAATTGCATTGGTGATTAACCAAGATCTAACCAAAGAAAAACACACGTATGCGGATATTATCAGCGCGACTGAATATGCCTTGCCTGCCATTGAAGTGGTCGATAGCCGTATTGAAAACTGGAAAATTAGTTTGATTGATACCGTGGCCGATAACGCATCTTCTGCTGCATTCGTTCTAGGTTCAAAACCAGTCAAGCTAGAAAATCTGGATTTGGTGAACTGCAAAATGGTGATGACCCGTGGTGAAGAAGTAGTTTCTCAAGGCGTGGGTAAAGCTTGTTTAGCAAATCCATTAAACGCTGCCGTGTGGTTAGCCGATGAAATGGTGCGCCGTGGTCGTCCATTGTTAAAAGGCGACATCATCTTAACTGGTGCTTTAGGTCCTATGGTTGTTGCACAGCCAGGTGAAGAATTTAAAGTCGAAATTGAAGGCTTTGGTTCAGTGACAGCTGCGTTTGCTGCGGAATAAATCGAGATTCTAAGAGAGTACATGCATGAAAAAGATTAAATGTGCAATGATTGGTCCAGGTAATATTGGTACAGATTTGCTTTATAAATTACAACGCAGTGAATGGTTAGAGCCTGTGTGGATGGTGGGAATTGACCCAACATCTGAAGGTCTAGCTCGTGCGGCAAAAATGGGTTTAAAAACCACAAGTGACGGTGTAGATGGTCTTCTTCCTCACGTACTTGAAGATGACATTAAAATTGCTTTTGATGCAACTTCCGCTTATGTGCATGCAGAAAACAGTCGCAAACTGAATGAACTTGGCGTGTTGATGATTGACTTAACGCCTGCAGCAATTGGCCCATTCTGCGTACCACCAGTGAACCTTGAAGCGTTGCTACAAGCGGGCGAAGTGCCAAACGTCAACATGGTGACTTGTGGTGGTCAGGCAACAATTCCTATGGTGGCTGCAGTTTCTCGTGTTCAACCTGTGGAATACGGTGAAATTATTGCAACGGTATCGACTAAATCTGTGGGGCCGGGTACACGTAAAAACATTGATGAATTTACCCGTACCACTGCAGGCGCGATTGAAGAAGTTGGCGGTGCAAAACAAGGTAAAGCCATCATCATCATTAACCCAGCTGAGCCACCTTTAATGATGCGTGATACCGTTCACTGCTTGGTAGAAGGTGAGCCAGATCAGGCAGCGATTACAGAATCTGTGCATGCCATGATTAAAGAAGTGCAAAAATATGTACCAGGTTACAAACTTGTAAACGGCCCTGTTTTTGATGGCAACCGTGTTTCAATTTTCTTGGAAGTTGAAGGTTTGGGTGATTACTTGCCTAAATACGCAGGTAACCTAGACATTATGACTGCAGCGGCTGCACGTACTGCAGAAATGTTTGCAGAACACGTTTTCAAAACTGCTGAAGCTTAAGGAATACCAAAATGTCTAAGATTATTATTAATGATATGACTTTACGTGATGGTATGCACCCAATGCGCCATCAAACCACACCAGAGCAAATGGTTGCGATTGCCACTGCTTTGGATGATGCAGGTGTGCCTTTAATTGAAGTCACACACGGTGATGGCTTAGGTGGTAACTCTGTGAACTATGGTTTTGCAGCCGCTACTGATGAAGAATATCTGAAAGCAGTGATTCCAAACCTGAAACAGGCAAAAGTTTCTGCACTGTTATTGCCAGGTATTGGAACAGTTGATCATCTGAAAATGGCGCATGATGTAGGTGTGGCAACCATTCGTGTGGCGACACATTCGACTGAAGCAGACGTTTCTGAACAGCACATTACTGCAGCACGTAAACTGGGTATGGATACTGTGGGCTTCTTGATGATGGCGCACATGGCTTCTCCTGAAAAATTGCTCGAAGAAGCACAAAAAATGGTGTCTTACGGTGCAAACTGTATCTATGTAACAGATTCTGCAGGCTATATGTTGCCTCAAGATGTGACTGATCGCGTAGGTATTTTACGTGCCAACCTCGGCTCAGACATCGAAATTGGTTTCCATGGTCACCATAACTTGGGCATGGGCGTTGCGAACTCTGTATCGGCTGTGACCGCAGGTGCAACCCGTGTTGACTTGGCTTCGGCTGGTTTAGGTGCAGGCGCAGGTAATACACCACTTGAATTGTTTGTAGCGGTCGCAAACCGTATGCAAATGGAAACAGGTGTGGACTTGTTTAAAGTGCAGGATATTGCTGAAGACTTGATCATTCCAATGATGACGCATCAAATTCGTGCAGACCGTGATGCAGCAACTTTAGGTTATGCAGGTGTTTACTCATCGTTCCTATTGTTCGCAAAACGTGCCGAAGCAAAATATGGAGTATCTGCGCGTGAAATTCTACTTGAGCTTGGTCGTCGCGGTACGGTGGGCGGTCAGGAAGATATGATTGAAGACTTGGCATTGACTATGTCTAAAGCACGTGAAATGCAAGCCTAAGTTTTTAATATAAAGCAGGCTTGAATTAAGCACTCCAAATGCGTTTGGGGTGCTTTTTTATGCTGTGAAAGATGTAAAACGTGCTGAATTTTGTGCTGATTAAAATGTTTTTCTTATAAGTTGGGTTTATAGAAAATAACGCTAACACATGGGTTTAAAGTTAAAAAAGATTAATCCTTCACATGATGCAAAAAATAACAGCGTTTTTCACCTAAATTAAGCAGTGAATTCAAATAAAAATTCATTTAGTGAGGATTTTGAGCTTAATTTTTTATCGTTAAAAAGAATTAAAAAACTTGGAAAAAAGCTGCTCGATACAGAAAGTGCTGAATTTGTAGAAAAGCTTAATACTGTGGTCGGATTTTTTTCATGACAAGAGTTTTGCATGATGCCCAGATTCGCTTATTGGATGAATAGGAAAAACGCATGCATCGTCACAATTTATGGATAGCACTTTTTGCTGCGACAGCAACTTTAGGGACAACTGCAACTCAGGCAGATTTTATTGACGACAGCAATGTTCAACTTAAATTTAAGAATTTTTATTTAGATCGTCAAATTAAAGACAACCCTGCGGGGAACTTTGGTTCATGGTCACAAGCAGTCACCTTGGATGCTAAATCGGGTTATCACGATTTAGGCGTAATTCAGGTGGGTGCTGATCTTCTGGTTCAACACGCAGTAAAACTCAATGGTCGTGATAAAAATGCAGACTGGGTTTTGCCGCATGATGGTAAAGAGTCAAAAGATCATTTTGGTAAGGTCGGTGCAACTCTAAAAGTTAAATTTTCTGAAACTGAATTAAAAGTAGGTGACTTATTACCAATGTCACCTGTGGTGTTTTTTGACCCATCGCGTCAATTGTTAACGACTTATAGCGGTGCATGGTTAGAATCAAAGGATTTAAAAGATACTAAATTAACTTTGGCTTATTTAGACGGTATTAATGCACGTTATGATAACCAATACCAAGATTTTACGTTGTTCCCTCAAAATAATTTTTCTGCTGCTGAAGCGAATAAATTAAGCACAGACGATGGCATGTATCTTGTGGGAGTAGATCATCAATTTACCCCTAAAGTAGGTGGAAGTTATTGGTATGCGGATGTAACCAACATCTATCAACAACATTATGTCGCTGCAAACTATAAAACGACTTTGGCTGAAAAAACTAAGCTGGATACCCATGTACGCTATTTTGACAACAGCGAATCGGGTGACAAGCTGTATGGCAATATTGACAGCCAGGCCGTGTCTGCGGGTGCAAAAATCAACAATGGGATGCACACTGTACAGTTAGGTTATCAACAAATGTTTGGTGAGCACGGTACAAAAGCCCCAATGTTCCCGACCTTGGGCGGGTGGGTGCCGCAGCCTTACTTAGACAACTGGTCTGTGGCGAGCTTCATTCGTAAAGATGAGCGTTCTTGGAGTTTGGGTTATACCTATAATTTTGCTGATGTGGGTGTTCCTGGTTTAACAGCGACAGTACGTCATTTCCGCGGTGACAATATCGATCTGGGCGCAGGCAAGCCAGAAGGTAAAGAAAACGAAACGAATGTAATCGTAAATTATGTTGTGCCTGAAGGTAAACTTAAAGGACTTGGTTTTCAGTACATGTTCATCGATACCAACTTTAACTTTGCGAATGACTTAGAAGAACACCGTATCGCCACGACTTACACTTATAAATTCTAAACCGAGATAAAAATCAGAGCGGCTTTTTATAGTCGCTCTTTTTTTAATATTTACTGAATAAATACCTTATAGAAGTTAAGACTTTTATTTTATTAAAGTTATAAAATTCAAAGAGTTGTTTAATCGTTTTTTTATGGGTTGTGATCGTAAATTTGTATCAGTTGATGCTGTGTGAACAGGTAATATAAGCCTGTAAAAAGTAATGTTGAATGAGTCCACTTGACGTCAAATTCTATACCTAGAGCCAAACGCAAGCTAAAGACTGTACGAGGAGTATATATGAGCACTGTTCAAATCCCTGACTATACAACAGATCCATTCTTTGGCTTAGAAGATAAATGGATTGAAACAGCAGAAGGCGAATTAACGCATTATCACGAAGTGGGTGAAGGTACACCTATTCTATTTTTACACGGTTCAGGTACAGGCGTATCGGCTGCTGCAAACTGGTGGTTAAACTTGCCACAAATTGGTGAGCAAGCACGTTGTATCGCCATTGATACCATTGGCTATGGTCAAACTGTGGTTGCACCGGGAACACAATATGGCATCCGTGCATGGGTCGATCATGCTGTGCGTACTTTAGATGCCTTAGGCATTGAAAAAACTTGGTTGGTGGGTAACTCGTTGGGTGGCTGGTTGGCATTCCAGTTGGCATTGGACTACCCAGAGCGTGTTCTTGGTATTATCTCGATGGGTACAGGCGGTGCAAAACAGACTGCAGCCCTCAAAGCGCATGCAAATCCTGTATTGACTGAAGAAGGCATTAAAAAGACGCTTTCAATGTTCGTGGTAAATAAAGACTTGATTACAGATGAGTTGGTCAAAGTCCGTTTTGCTTCTGCAAAAAATGACTATGCTTCAGACCGTTTAATGGATGTTGTGGGCGCGCGTGACCGTGACCGTTTCGAGTTCCCACTCGACTTTGACAAAATGAAAGACATCACTGTGCCTGTATTGCTGATTCACGGTACACAAGATGTGGTGATTCCAGTATCGCGTACATGGGATATTTTAAATATTGTGCCACATGCCGATGCACACATTTTCAGCCAATGTGGTCACTGGTCACAGGTTGAAAAAGCGGAAGAATTTAACACTGTGATTAAAAACTACTTAACTGCACGTGGCGTAAATTAAGCGCAGTGAGGTAAAAAAGGATGGCAATTTGCCATCCTTTTTTATGGATGTTTTATGTACCCAATTTAGTGCTGAATAAAGCTCGCGACCAAGTTAATGCAAATTGCCAAAATAGTGGTATTAAAGCTATAAGCCAAAATAATATGTAGCGTGTTCAGTACCCGCATGGGTTGTGAGCTAATCGAGACATCGGCGGTTTGTGCAGATGTACCAATCACATAGCTGAAATATAAAAAGTCAGGATAGGTTGGATGCGACGTCTTGGGAAAATCCAAACCACCTTCTTGCTGCTGTTGCAGTGCCAAATAATAGTCATGCGCATAGTGAATCGCAAAAATGGTGTGCATAAAAAACCAAGCACATAAAATAGTGGTAATGGATAAAATAAAATGTCCCATGCGCACAAACTCACTTTGTGCAAATAAATTCACCTCGACAATGATCGCAATAAAGCACATCACTAAGGTTAGAAATACCAAGAATAAAATCAGCCATTTGCTGGCATCTTGTTGTTGGGCACGTTGTAAAATATGTGCATGATCGCTGTGCCACAAACTGCGCATGGTTAAAACCAAATAGCAGGAAATCGCGATATTCCAGCTAATCAATAAACAGCTTGACCATGACCATGCAGTGAGGGTCTGAAAAATAGCATACAGCACAATGGTAATCACAAAACTGATAAAAAAATAAGGACGATATTGAATCCCTGTTTTCATTCTGCTGAAGGGTGTTTTTATCATTCTTGATCCTTTCTGGATGTGCAATCTAAAGGTGTTACTGCCTGTTATCATCGGCTTAATTTTAGAAAATAGCGATGGGGTGTCTATTTTAACTTATTAGACTTAAGTTGTAATTTGCAGGAAATGTGGTAGCGAAGCGAGGAAAAAGCAGACTGCAAAAATGCGAATGTTTGAGTGTAAGAATGAGCAGTAGTTCAGAAAAAGATTAAAAAAATAAGTTTAGACTTAAGTCTAAAGCTGTGTTTTAGCATTTAGGATGCACAAAAAAGTGCTTACTACATCAAGCAGCAAGCACTTTTGAAAGGTTGAAAAACGCGAGTGGTTTTAGAATTATTGTTCGCGGTTGATGTCCAAATAGAACACACGTGTGAGCAGTTCCATAAATTTCTGTACCGCAGCGGAATGGCTGTTTTTGCCGTAGCTGACGTATAAATCTAAATGTGGAAGTTCTACATCAAGTGGACGGATGACGGTATTTTCCATGGTTAGCGGAGCAACATAGCCCGGTAAAATGGTGCAACCCAAGCCCATACCAATCGAGTTGATATTAAATAAAATGTTGTCAGCTTTTTGCACAATGTTTAGTTCAATGTTGTGCTGTTTGGCAAAATCGACAATCAGGTGATGCAGATTATACGAAGCTTCTGCCGAAGGAATAATAAAATCAATACCATTCAATGCTTTGACAGGAATGCGTTCGTATTTTGCTAACGGATGATCTTTGGGCAAAATAAAAATTAACGGTTCACGCAGTACAAACTGGCTCTCAATTTCATCACTGTTGATATTGTGGCGGGTAAAGGTGATATCGAGTTCACCTTTTTTAATCATTTTCATTTGCTCAGTGTTGTTCAAACTTAGCAATTCAATTTTTAATTCTGGGTTTTGTACTCGTAAATTAGGCAGTACAAAAGGGAAAATTTTCATTTCTGCCACAGGAACAAAGCCAATACGCAGCATTTTCTGTTTGGCTTGTGACACCTGACGTGCCATGGCAACCGCTTTGTCGGCTTGCGCCAAAGTCAGACGCGCCTGTTCTAAAAATACAGCACCTTCTTCGGTTAGCTCGACTTTACGTTTGGTACGGTTGAGTAGCTTAACGCCGACATCTTCTTCTAAATCTTTAATTTGCTGACTCAGCGAAGGTTGAGCCGTATAAAGTTTAAGTGCGGCTTTACTGAAGTTGAGTTCTTCAGCAACGGTAATGAAGTAGCGAAGGTGACGTAATTCCATACAACCATTCCAAAGATTAATTCAAAATATGTCTAATTATAGATTAATAAAAGAATGATCTATAAACAACTATTCGGTGAGAATTATTGTGTCATTCACGAAGTAAATAGGGTTTCATCATTATGCAACGATTTAAATGCAAAATATAATGTTGGATTAATCTATAAAAACTATTAATTGAAACAAAAAAAATATTTCACTAAACGTCCCTAAAAAACCATTATCCATCAGAAGTTGAGTCTATTTACTTTGTGCCGTTGTTGGTCACAGGAGAGCTTTTCATGAGTGGAAAAATTGATGTGCGCGAAATCGACGTTTTAGTCGATGCACAAAATGGACGTATCACTCCATCTATTTATACAGATCCAGATATCTACGAATTAGAACTTGAACGTGTGTTCGGCCGTACGTGGTTGTTCCTGTGTCATGAAAGCCAAATTCCTAAAGCTGGCGACTTCTTCAACACCTACATGGGTGAAGATCCAATTATTGTGGCACGTCAAAAAGACGGTTCAATCAAAGCATTTTTAAACCAGTGCCGTCACCGTTCTATGCGTGTGAGCTTTGCAGACTGTGGTAATACCCGAGCATTTACTTGCCCATATCATGGTTGGTCTTACGGTATTGATGGTTCACTCAAAGATATTCCTTTAGAAGAACGTGCGTATCCACAAGGTGCTTGTAAAGAGCAATGGGGCTTGGTGGAAGTCAACCGCGTGAAGTCTTACAAAGGCTTGATCTTTGGTTGCTGGGATGAAACCACTCCAGACCTAGAAGAATATATGGGCGACATCGCTTGGTACTTAGATGGCGTGATTGACCGTCGTCCGGGTGGTACTGAAATTATTGGTGGCGTACACAAGTGGGAAATTGACTGTAACTGGAAATTTGCTGCAGAACAGTTTGCTTCTGACCAATATCACGCTTTGTTCTCACACGCCTCTGCCATTCAGGTACTTGGTGCAAAACCAGATGATGACAGCAGCAAACAATTAGGTGCAGCGCAAACAGCTCGTCCTGTTTGGGAAACTGCCAAAGATGCGATTCAGTATGGTTCACGTGGTCACGGTTCAGGTTTCTTCTTTACAGAAAAACCAGATGCAAACGTATGGGTTGATGGTGAAGTTGCCAATTACTTCCGCGAAACTTACGAAGAAGTGAAAGAGCGTTTAGGCGAAGTACGTGCTTTACGTCTTGCAGGTCACAACACCATGTTCCCAACACTGTCTTGGTTGAACGGTACTGCAACACTGCGCGTATGGCATCCACGTGGTCCAAACAAAACTGAAGTATGGGCATTCTGTATTGCCGATGCTGAAGCACCTCAAGACGTGAAAGAAGCATTTGAGCGTTCTGCGACACGTGCCTTCGGTCCTGCAGGTTTCTTAGAGCAAGATGACT
Source organism: Acinetobacter sp. AL9 (assembly GCF_041464035.1). NCBI lineage: Bacteria > Pseudomonadati > Pseudomonadota > Gammaproteobacteria > Moraxellales > Moraxellaceae > Acinetobacter > Acinetobacter sp. AL9. The sequence continues at coordinate 54,103 of NZ_JAYFSK010000009.1, forward strand.
CTGAAAACTGGATTGAAATTCAAAAAGTATTGCGCGGCTATAAAGCACGTCAAAACAAGCTCATTGTCGAAATGGGTAAAGGCAACGAAAAAGTACGTGAAGATGGTATTCCAGGAATCACCAACTACATTTTCTCTGAAACTGCAGCACGTGGTATGTACCGCCGTTGGGCAGACTTGCTGATCCATGAAAAATGGGAAGACGTTGAAAAAGCAGCTGACGAATACGAGAAGGAGCTAATGAAATGAGTCAAATCAGTTTAGAACTTCAACATGAAGTGAGCCAATTCTTGTATCGCGAAGCAAAATTGCTAGACGACTGGAAATTCCGTGAGTGGTTAGACCTCATGGCAGAAGACATTTCTTATACCTTGCGTACTACACCAAATGCGCAAACCCGTGACCGTCGTCGTTCAGTTGAACCACCTACAACTTGGGTGTTCAACGACAACAAACACTTGCTTGAGCGCCGTGTTGCACGTCTGGAAACAGGTATGGCATGGGCTGAAGAACCTCCGTCACGTACCACGCATATGGTCAGCAACGTGATTGTTGAAGCGACAGAGGTCGAAGGTGAATACGACGTACACGTAACTTACTTGTTGTACCGTACTCAAAAAGAGAAAGACGTGACTATTTACTGTGGTAAGCGCCATGACAAAATCCGTCGTGTTGAAGGTGGCTTAGGCTTCCAGATCTTCAACCGTAAGATTGTACTTGACCAAGTAACCTATAACTCACACAACCTGAGTGTATTCTTCTAATGAATAAAATCTTTGTTTGCCAAGTTGACGAATTAGACGAAGGCGAAGCGTTAAAAGTGGATTGCGGTGTGAACGGTATTGAAGCACTGGCAGTATTCAACAACGGTGGTGAGTTCTTTGCCATGAATGACCGTTGTTCACACGGCAATGCCTCAATGTCTGAAGGTTATCTTGAAGATGATGGCACAGTTGAATGCCCACTGCATTCTGCACGTTTCTGTTTAAAGACTGGTCAAGCATTATGCTTGCCAGCCACCGACCCGATTCAAACTTTCCCTGTGGTGGTTGAAGACGGCGCGTTATATGTAGAAATGGCAGGAGAGTAAGCATGGGTTGGCTAAAAGGCGAAGTGGCACTGATTACAGGTGGCGGTTCTGGTTTAGGTTGGGCTTTGGTCGAGCGCTTTCTTGAAGAAGGTGCGCATGTGGGCGTGTTACAGCGCTCACAATCTAAAGTCGATGCTTTAAAAGAACGTTTTGGTGATCAAATCGTGGCAGTCGCTGGTGATGTTGCCAACTATGCAGACAATGTCCGTGCTGTGCAGGCCACTGTGGAGCGTTTTGGAAAGCTGGATTGCTTTATTGGCAATGCAGGGATTTGGGATCACTACGCAGATATCGTCAATACGTCTGGTGAGCAGCTTGAAAAAGCCTTTGATGAAATCATGGGCATCAATACCAAGGCGTTAATCTTGGGGGCAAAAGCAGCACTGGATGAGTTGGTGAAATCTGAAGGTTCTATCATCTTAACCTTATCCAATTCTGCGCTGTATTCTTCAGGCGGTGGTCCTGTTTACACTGCATCTAAACATGCAGGTGTTGGCATCATGAAAGAGTTGGCTTATGAATTGGCACCTAAAGTACGTGTCAATGCTGTTGCGCCTTCAGCGATGAATGTCAATATTAAGGGCGCAGCATCTTTAGGTCAGGAAAACCTAGGCTTACTCGATGCACGTGATCCTGAAAAAATTGCACGCGGTATGCCGCTGAATTTCTTGCCTGAGCCAGAAGACATGACTGGTTCGTATGTGCTCTTGGCATCGCGTCAAAATAACCGTGCGCTGACTGGCGTTCTGATCAATGCAGAATGTGGTTTGGGTATTCGTGGTTTGCGTCAACCACGTGCAGGTTTTTTTGACGAATAAAATTGAGTCTAAATTCAATAGACGAATCGGCAGCCTTTCTCTGGGCTGCCTTCCTTATTTAGGAGTCTTTCATGGCCGTTAAACTCATTTGTGCATCGCACAGTCCTTTAATGGAATTTGCAACACCGCAAGATCAATCTAAAGAACAAAAAGTTCGTGCTGCCTTTGAGCAACTTTCTGCCGAAGTCAAAGCATACGATCCAACCCTGATCATTACCTTTGGTCCAGACCATTTCAACGGTTTCTTTTACGATTTGATGCCAAGTTTCTGTGTCGGTATTCGTGCTACGGCTGCGGGTGACTGGGACTACGGCAAAGACAACAACCGTATTGATGTGCCTGAAGACAAAGCCTTGGCGATGGTGCGCCGTGTGTTGGATGAAGGTGTAGATGTTGCATATTCGTATCGTATGCAGGCCGACCATGGGGTGACTCAGCCATTACACTTTTTGTGTGAGGGGCAGCTAGATCGTTATCCAACCATTCCCGTATTTATTAATGGCGCTGCAGCACCGATGCCAACCACCAAGCGTACCATTGCTTTGGGTCGTGCTGTGGGTCAATTCATCAAGTCGTTGAATCTTGAAAATGAGCGCGTTTTGGTCTTGGGTACAGGTGGTCTTTCACACGATCCACCAACGCCACAAATGGGTTCAGTACCGCCTGAAGTTGAAGAATTTTTAATTGCAGGTCGTAATCCAAGCCCTGAAGCACGTCATGCACGTCAGGCCAAAGTGATTGCAGTCGGTCAGAAACTTGCTGCAGGCGATACTTCTGTGGCTGTACCGTTAAGCCCTGAGTGGGATATTGCCTTGCTTGAAAAATTCAAACAGGCAGACTTTGCAGCTATGGAAGCCATGACCGAAGCTGAAATTCGTCGAGATGGTGGTCGTGGTGGTCAGGAAGTCCGTTCGTGGATGGCTGCTTTTGCTGCGTTAGATGAACTGGGTGCGTATGAAATGACCACGCATTGCTATGAAGATATTAGTGAGTGGATTGCGGGCTTTGGCATCGTATCTGCCGAGTTAAAAGGTTAAGCCCATGAGTGTAGAAACAATTGTGATTGTGGGGGCAGGTCAGGCAGGGGCAAGTGCCATTCTTGAGCTGCGCGGCAATCAATATGCAGGCAACATCATCTTAATTGGCGATGAAATACATTTGCCTTATGAGCGTCCACCGCTGTCTAAAGATGTGATTTTGCGTCCTGAAGAAACCAAAATCGAGATTCTGTCGGAAGAAAAATTGGCAGAACTAGGTGTGACCACTATTCGTGGCAATGGCGTGAGCAAAATCAATGCCGAAGCACATACGGTTGAATTGCAAAATGGTGAGGTTATTGCCTACGACAAGTTGTTACTTGCCACAGGCGGTGCTGCACGTCGCTTGCCAAATTTTGATGCCTTAGGTAAACACGTTTACACGTTGCGTAATCTTGAAGACTCGCAAGCCTTAGTCCCTGTATTACAAGCGGGTCGTCGCATCATCTTAATTGGTGGTGGTGTGATTGGTTTAGAGTTGGCATCTTCAGCACGCTTTAAAGACTGTCAGGTAACTGTCATTGAAATGGGACCAATGGTGATGGGACGTTCATCACCACTCATCTTGAGTGAGTTTTTACTGCAACAGCAGTTATTGGCAGGAGTTGATGTACGTCTGTCTACGCAAATTGCAGATTGCAAGCTAGATGGTGAAGAAATTGTCGTGACCTTAGAAGGTGGCGAAGAACTACGTGCCGATGCGGTGATTTACGGTATTGGCATTATTCCAAACGCACAATTGGCAGTTGAAGCAGGTTTAGATGCAGACTTTGCGGTGCATGTGAATGAAAACTGTCAAACCTCAAACCCAGATATTTATGCCGCGGGCGATGTCGCATCACAACTGCGTGAATGTGGCAACCATCGTCGTGTAGAAACTTGGGAAAATGCCAACCTGCAAGCAGGTATCTTCGCGCGTCATGTGATGGGCGTGGAACATCCTGTAGCCAATCCTGCTTGGTTCTGGACTGATCAACTCGACATTAACTACCAGTTTGTAGGAGATATGTCAGCAGCAGAATGGCATGTGCGTGGTGAGATGGATGCTGCCAAACGCAGTGAGTCTTCATTCGTATTGTTTGGTGTGACCGATGGCGTGATTGTCGGCGGAATTACCGTCAACTCAGCCAAAGATATGCGTCACTTGAAAAAGATGATTGCCAAGCAAGCTACTTTTGAAGCAGACAAATATTTAGATGTGAGCCAAGACCTTCGTAAATTGGTGAAGTAAGCTTGAACTGATGAAAAACAGACCTGAGGCAACTTAGGTCTGTTTTTTATCTGCCGAAGAAAAGTGTCCATTTTATGTTGAGCAAACGATGAATACGAATACATCTCCTGTTGTGGTAACCGCCAGTATTTATGCCTTATTGGTACTCATCTGGGCGACCACGCCATTGGCGATTGTCTGGAGTGTGCAGGAAATTCATCCAATGTGGGTTTTGATTATCCGCTACTTTGGGGCTTCCGTGATTGCGCTGTGCGTGCTTAAACTCATGCGCGATCCATTGCCTTTTGATCACACCTCAATGAAAAGCTATTTGGCGGGTAGTCTGAATTTAATTGGTGCACAGCTATTTATTTACTTGGCCGCCAATTATTTAACTTCAGGCTTAATGGCACTGATTTTTGGTTTTTCTCCTTTAATCGCAGGCTTGATTGGTCATGTGATTTTACGCACGCAAAAATTGATTGCCTTACAGTGGACAGGGATGGCAATTGCGATTGCAGGACTCAGCTTTGTCTTTGCAGACTCTGCCGACAGCAAAGTGAATCCATGGGGCGTGGTGTTGATGTTTATCAGTATGCTGTCCTATATCAGCTCAATTTTTTGGGTCAAACAAATCAATGCTCCTTTAAAGCCGATGTCACAAGCCACAGGTTCTTTATTGGTATCATCGGCAGGGTCATTGTTATTAATTCCCTTTATTTGGTCGCATTTCCCGACTCAAATGCCAAGCAGCCAAGCCATGATTGGTTTTGTATTTACCATGATCATGTCGTCTATTGTCGCCATGCTGTGTTATTTCTGGCTGATTCGTCGTTTAAATGCCTCAACCGTATCTTTAAGTAATGTGATGACTCCCATCATCGCGTTAATTTTAGGTGCGACCTTAAATAATGAACACATCAGCATGAATGCGTTTATTGGCATTGCCGTGGTGATGTTCGGGATTGTGATGTATTTCTGGAAAGAATGGCGCGAACAATATTTTGCTAAACGCTAAGCCCGCATTGCTATACCCGTGTTTAGGTTTTTCTAAAGCCTCGTTTATCTGAGGTGTAAATTTCCGATCATTAACCCGCTGTCGATACGACTTTTTTCTCAAAACAACAAAAACATAAAGGAAATTGCCTGCTTGATTTCGCTACTATGCGTGATAGAGTCAACACATGAACCAAAGCTGTGTTTTTTTCTGAACAGATCAGGATAAAAAGCATCATGGTAGATGCGCTATATATTATTGGGCTTACATGAACAACGTGGAACAAAAGCATTTTCAACTGCCAACGGAAGCCTGTTGGTCGCATACTTGGCGTAAACCCAAGCTGCAGTTTTTGCCTTCAAATCATTATGATGGAGCGCAGTTTTTTAATCCGATTGCGTGTCCTGAGGGGCGCAGCCAAACTGATTTATTGAAATGGTTGCTAAAACGCAAATCGAACAGTTGGAATGTCAATCCGCAACAAGAAGCACAGCAATTTTTTACAGCGCCAAGTGCTTTGCCACAATTACGTCCACACGCCAGTTTGGATGATTGGCAAGTTTGGTTTGTGGGGCATGCAACGGTGCTGATTCAAATTGGACCGTATAACTTTTTAACCGATCCAGTCTGGGCAGAGCATGCCAGTCCGAAACAGGGGCGAGGGCCTAAACGTGCCTGTCCTGCAGGGATTGCACTGGAAGATTTACCGACCATTCATGCCGTCTTCTTGAGCCATAACCATTATGACCACATGGATTTAGCCACCTTAAAATGGCTGAATCATCAATTTGCCATGCCTATTTATACAGGTTTGGGCAATGCTTGGTATTTGCCGCCTGATTTGCATGTGATTGAAATGGACTGGTGGCAGTCGGCTTTGTTTAAAGAGTTGAAAATTGTGTACACTCCTGCACAACATGGTTCTGGACGTGGCGCACGTGATCAGAACATGGCGTTATGGGGCGGTTTTTCTATTTTGCATGGGCAAGATCATTGCTTCTTTGCGGGCGATACAGGTTACTCGCCACACTTTAAAGAAATCCAAACCCGTATGGGCGCACCACGTGTGGCACTTTTACCTATAGGTTCTTACGAGCCACGGAATCTGATGCGTTATATGCATATGAACCCTGAAGATGCCTTTCAGGCCCATAAAGATTTACATTCCAAATGTTCTTTGGCCATTCATTACCGCACTTTTGAGCTGACCGATGAAGGGCGTGAGCAACCAGAGGCAGACTTGCATCATGCCATGAAGCGTTCATCTAAATTAATGAATCCGTTTTATTGTATTCGTGAAGGTAAGAAGTTGATTGTTTAATCTTTTAAAAACTTGACCTTAAATAAAAGTGATGCGCTACTTTTCACGCTACTGAAAAGTGGCAATGATAGATATAGAACACAAAGCCCCTATCGAAATAGGGGCTTTGTTTTGGTGTTTAAAGTCTTGCTGTTTAGACTGACTTGATCTTTAACTACAAAGATTACAGTACGCCAGGCTGACCAAGTGCAGGGTCACTGGCACGTGCTGCTTGCGCATCGGCAACGGTCATGCCTAAAGCTGCTGCAACGCCTTCGCCATAAGCAGGGTCACATGCATAACAGTTACGAATATGACGATACTTAATAAAGTCTAAAGCATCACCCATCGCACGTGCCGTGTTATCAAACAGTGCTTGTTTTTGCTCAGGGTTCATTAAATTGAACAAGGCACGCGGCTGGCTAAAATAGTTGCTATCATCTTCACGATAATCCCAGAAATCTGCATCGCCACGAATTTTTAGCGGTGGTTCGCGGTATTGTGGTTGCTCTTGCCATTGATGGAAGCTGTTTGGCTCATAGTGTGGCAAGCTGCCATAGTTGCCATCCATACGACCCTGACCATCACGACGGTTTGAGTGCACAGGGCAGCGTGCAGCATTCACTGGAATTTGTGAATGGTTCACACCAACACGGTAACGTGCAGCATCGGCATAGTTGACCAAACGCGCTTGTAACATGCGATCTGGCGAGTAGCTAATTCCTGGTACAAGGTTGCTTGGTGCAAAGGCAGCCTGTTCAACATCTTGGAAGTAGTTTTCAGGGTTACGGTTCAGTTCAAATTCACCCACTTCAATCAGTGGATAATCACCTTTCGGCCAAACTTTGGTGAGGTCAAATGGGTGATAAGGGACTTTTTCTGCATCCAGTTCAGGCATGATTTGCACGAACAGCGTCCATTTCGGGAAATCACCGCGTTCAATGGCATTGTAAAGGTCAGTCTGGCTGCTTTCACGGTCACGACCAATCAATTCTGCTGCTTCTGCATCGGTCAGGTTTTGAATGCCTTGTTGAGTGCGGAAGTGGAATTTCACCCAGAAACGCTCATTATTGGCATTAATAAAACTATAGGTGTGGCTACCAAAACCATGCATGTGACGATAACCCACAGGAATACCACGATCCGACATCACAATGGTGACTTGGTGCAGTGCTTCTGGCAGCAAAGTCCAGAAATCCCAGTTATTGGTCGCATTACGCAGGTTGGTGCGTGGGTCACGCTTTACCGCTTTATTCAGGTCAGGGAATTGACGTGGGTCGCGGAAAAAGAACACTGGTGTGTTGTTACCGACTAAATCCCAGTTGCCTTCTTCAGTATAGAATTTTAAAGCAAAACCACGAATGTCACGTTCTGCATCGGCAGCGCCACGCTCACCTGCAACGGTAGAGAAACGAGCAAACATTTCAGTTTTTTTGCCAACTTCAGAGAAAATTTTGGCACGGGTATATTGGCTGATGTCGTGCGTGACCGTAAACGTACCAAACGCACCTGAACCTTTGGCATGCATACGACGCTCAGGAATTACTTCACGTACAAAGTTTGCCAACTTTTCATTGAGCCATAAATCTTGAGTAAGGAGTGGGCCACGTGCGCCCGCAGTCATACTATTTTGGTTATCTACAACAGGTGCGCCTGCATCGGTGGTTAAATGCGTTACAGGGCATTTTTTTATCTCTTGGCTCATCGTTGTTCTCCATTATTGTGATCATCATGTGGTGGGCTGTATTAGAAATTTAGCTTCTAAAACAAGCGGCCATGAACCGTTTTGTTTGTTTAAAAAATCAACTACAACACCACAATACCATGCAGATCGGGCTTTGTAGATGAAAGCTTTTCAAATCTCACCATTTTAATGTAAAACGATTTTTATAATTTTACAAATAGATAAATTTATTGTTTATGATTGGTGTATTCGATAGATCTTTGTAAACTAAATAATCAGTTTTGCTGCACTAAATGTCTGAAACTGCTGCTAAAAACGGTTGAATCGCCAATGAAATATCGGTGTGCAAGGCATCCCAATCTTGATAATGTGGATTGATTAATAAACTTTGCGAAATAAAACCATAACTGATGCGATGCAGATTCAAAGCAAGGCGCAGTTGTTGTTCGGCATTGTGTATGACAGGTGCGAAAATCTGTTGCCACATCTGTAGCATCATGCTGTAACTTTTTTGGTAAGTTTCAATGTGTGAAACTTGTCGTTCCAGTAAAAAAGTCTGTGCCCAAAGCCATTGTTGTGCCTGAATTTGCTGAAGCTGAAACTGAATGATTGTTGCGATATAGCGGTTTATTTCAACAACTGTGGATAACTCAAGTTGCTGTTGGGCATAACTTTTTAAGCGTTCTGCATGCTGTTTGACTTGCAGGTGAATCGTCAATGCCAGTAAATCTTCTTTCTTGGCAAAGTATTCATAAAAAGTGCCTAAACCGACACCTGCCAAATCGGTAATTTCGCGAATGGTAATTTCAGCTGCCGAGCGTTCATGCAAAAGCCGAACAAAACTTTCCTGTAAAGCCTCTTGAGTCAGTTTAGCCCGCGATTGGCGCGGCTTACGGCGCACTTGAACCTCAGAATTTTTCATAAATAAAGCCGAACACCTGAGCACATATTTTTCTCTATACTAAATGCAATGATAGCATCGCGTTTGTCTAGGAGTGACACAATGCAGACATGGATGACCCATCAAATTCAAAATCAGTTTGATGAATTACAAGACTATAACTTATTTGAAACCGATACGGTTTTACAAGAAATTTTAACCCGTTATGGCAGTCAAGATCAGACTCGACTGAGCGAATTGGGACATATTGCAGCATCGGCAGAATATTATCACTATGCCGATTTAGCCAATCGGCATACGCCTATTTTACATGCCTTCGATGCACGTGGACGCCGTAAAGATGTAGTGGAGTTTCATCCCGCATGGCATCACTGGATGGCGCTGAATCGCAAGTTTGACACGCATGCACATCCATTTAAACAACCGCAATCTACGGCAAAATGGGTCGATTGGGCCAGTCGCTTTTATTTGGCGGGACAGGTTGAGTGTGGCAATTTATGTCCAAATTCCATGACTTTAGGCAGTATTCCGCTCATTCAGCGTGAACCTGAATTATGGGCAAGCATGGGCGAAAAACTGTTATCGCATGAATATGACCCGCGTGATGTGCCGATTTCACAAAAGAAATCTATTTGGTTGGGCATGGGCATGACCGAAAAGCAGGGTGGTTCAGATGTACGTGCCAACCAAACGCTTGCCATTCCAGTCGCAGCAACAGGGCGTGGGCAAGCCTATTTGCTCACAGGTCATAAATGGTTTTTCTCTGCACCAATGTGTGATGCACATTTGGTGGTCGCCAATACCGAACAAGATGGTTTGGCTTGTTTCTTTGTACCGCGTTGGTTAGAAGATGGCAGAAAAAATAATATTCAGGTACAGCGTTTAAAAGACAAAGTGGGAAATCGGAGTAACTCCAGTTCTGAAGTCGAATTTCAGCAGGCGTGGGGCATCATGATTGGCGAAGCAGGGCGCGGTATTCCCACCATTATTGAAATGGCGAACTACACTCGTTTAACCTGTGCTGTGGGCAGTAGTGCCATGCTGCGTCAAGCCTTGGTGCAATGCCTTGCCTATACTCGACAACGTCAAGCATTTGGACAGACTTTGGCGAATCAGCCATTAATGCAGGCAGTCTTGGCAGATTTGGCTTTGGAAACTGAAGCTGCGGTACAGCTCAGTTTTCATTTGGCACATTGTTATGAAAGCGATGATGCTGTGTCTTTGGCATGGAAGCGTTTAATGACCCCTGCTGCAAAGTTCTGGATTTGCAAACGCGCGGTGGAACTTACAGGTGAGATGATGGAAGTTTTTGGTGGCAATGGTTATGTCGATAACAGCATCATGGCACGTATTTTCAAAGAAGCACCTGTAAATACCATTTGGGAAGGTTCAGGCAATGTCATGTGTCTGGATGTACTACGCGCTATGCAGCGAGAACCTGAGCTGATTCAGGTGTTATTGCAGGATTTTGCTCGCACTGCCGTTACTCATCCTATTTTGGGCAGTGAATTAGATGGTTTGCAGCAGTTATTGCAGACCACGAACAGCAACGATTTACAATTTATGGCACGTGCTTTGGTGAGCCGTTTGGTGATTTTGGCACAAGCGGTTTTGTTGTTGCGTTATGCGCCAAGTTTTGTGGCAGAAGGTTTTATTCAGTCGCGTTATAGTGCATTGCATGGGCAAGTGGTGGGTATGCTTAAACCTAAACAGGTCGATGTTGCATCCATCTTGCAGCGTGCATTTTCAGCATAGCATCCCTTGCTACTTGATTCTGCACAAAAAATTCACCCGCTTGGTAAAACCAAACGGGTGAATTGAACCGTATATTGCAGTCGAGTCGTGATCAATCACGCTCGCTTGTAGCAAAGCTGATTGCTTCAGCGAAACTTATTTCGCAGGCTCTTCAGCTTTTACACCTTTTTGATATAGAGTGTAGATGTAAATTGGAATATCCAAATCTTCCAAGTGTTTGTAGATCAGTGGACGTACATCTTCCCAATCTAAACCGCCTACACCTGTTGCAAGACGTGGTAATGCCAAGCTTTCAATTTTCTCTTCTTCAATCAACTGTTTTAAGTTTTTCAAAGTACGGTTTACGTATTCTGTTGATGCTTTACCAGGTTTTGAACCGTTGTCATAAGCGGCTTCCTGAGTCATCAGGTTGACGATGCGTTGACCTTCGGCATTGACCCAAGTCCATTGCTCACCCGCTTTAGGATGGTAAATATGGCAATAGTTGCGGAAGTCTTTATATAGCGCAGGCCAGTGCTCACGCAGACTTAAAGCCAAACCAGTTGCAAAGTTATCGTTAGGGGCAACACCGTGAGCAAGCGCACGTGCTTCGCTCAGTAAAATATCTCCAGAAACTTCATAAATCATGAATTTGACTCCTATTTTTAATGGTCTTGTTAAACTGATCTTCTATATTCATATTAGCCAATCATTGCAGTTTTTCTAGCGGATTTTATAACTACTAAGTCTTTGCAAAGTAATAAAATTTTTTAGAATTTCATGCTATAATTGTATGGGTAAAGCCGCTGAGTATTCTTTAAAATAGCCTTCAAAAATAACCGTCAGAAAAATCTGATAAAGTGGCGCAATAATTTATTTACCCTTCTTTTTATCTTAGCACTATTGAGTGAAAATCGCTTGTAAAATGTACAAAAAAGCGTATGATCGGCTTCCCAATTTAATATGGAAGATTGGTGAGAGAATAGTCACGTTATGCAGAAGCAATTGGCTTGAATTTTCCCTCAACATCTCCATCTAAAAGAGTAGCGACACTGCTCATTTCCATGATCAACCGAAAGGAACAGCGCAATGGCAAAGAAAAAACAGCCTGAGCTTATTCAGCATAACTTTGTGGCCAAGCACATGCACGAAGTCAACAAAAGTCAGGTTTTTGTAGACCGTAAGAAAAATGCCAAACGAGGCTATAGCAAACACAAACAAGGGCGATATTCCGATGATTATCGCCCTTGTTGTTTTTGGAGTGAATGGTGTGTTGCTTGAGGCTTAAACTAAGTTTTATGGAGATACGATACGTGTCGCTAGTTTCACCATATCGCCCAAGCCATGGGTTTTAAAATAATATTCCATCAGACTTTTCACCATCAGCGGATTATTCATTTTTAACGCCTGATCTAATAAATGTTGCGCATCGGTCATCGGTACATGACAAATTGCTTTACGCACCCGCAAGATATTACTTGAACTCATCGACAGGGTATTAAAGCCCATTGCCATCAGAATTACCGCAGACAGCGGATCTCCTGCCATTTCGCCACAAACGCTCACAGGCTTGTCATATTTATGACATTCTTTCACCAAGCGGGTTAAGGCGCGCAGTACTGCAGGATGAAAGTGTGAATAGACGTTGGCCACACGCGGATTGTTACGATCCACTGCCAATAAATACTGGGTTAAATCGTTTGATCCTACCGAGAAAAAATCCACCAACGGGGCAAATTCATCAATTTGCAGCAGCACACTCGGTACTTCTACCATAATGCCAATTTTCGGTTTGGTGATTTTAACCTGTTCTTCTTCCTGCACTGCTTGCAAGTCACGATCTAGCAAATACAAGGCTTCTTCAACCTCGCTGACACTGGTGATCATTGGCAGCAAAATATGCAGATTATTCAAACCAATACTGGCTTTGAGCATGGCACGAATTTGCGAAGAAAAAATTTCAGGATGATCTAGCGTGAAGCGAATCCCGCGCCAACCCAAGGCTGAGTTTTCTTCTTCAATTGAGAAGTATGGTAAGTCCTTGTCTGCGCCAATATCTAGCGTACGCATCACCACAGGTTTGTTGGCAAAGTGACTGAGCTGTTGGCGGTAAATGGCACGCTGTTCTTCTTCGCCAGGGAAACGGTCACGCAGCATAAATGGAATTTCAGAACGATATAAACCAACACCTTTAGCACCGCGTTGTACGCCACGCACCACGTCAATCATCAAGCCTGTATTGACATACAATTTTACCGCTACGCCGTCAGGGGTAATGGCATCTTTGGTTTCATATTGCTTGAGGTCTTTGGCAATCTGTTCTTCTTCTTTTTGAATTTCTTTATAGCGTGTCCGCATGCGACGTGGCGGGTTGATAAACACCCGACCTTGGTGCGCATCTACAATCATTTCCACATCGTCTAGGCTGTTGATCGGCAACTCAGTTACGCCAACTACGGTTGGAATACCCAAAGCACGTGCCACAATGACCATGTGAGAATTCATTGCGCCTTCGGTGGTGACAATTGCTGCAATTTTATCGACAGGTAGTTCTACCAAAGCTGCTGTGGAAATTTCTTCGCCAATTAAAATACTTTCATCGGTCAGTTCACGGTGACTGGCATCGGCTTCTTGTAAAGAGGCGAGAATACGACGCCCTAAATCTTTCAGGTCAGAAACACGTTCGCGTAAATAGTCATCTTCCATTTGCGAAAATAGGGCAATGTGATTGTCAATTACAATACGCACCGCACCTTGCGCCCAGTTACCTTCACGAATCAGTTCTTTAATTTCTGCAGGCAGGGCATTTTCATCCAACATGCGTAGGAACACACTGAATAAAGCGCGTTCTTCTGCCATTAAGGCATCCTGCATTTTGTCATCTAGTGCCTGAATTTCTTGACGCACTGCATCTAGTGCGTTGTCTAGTAATTCTAACTCTTCACTAATGTCTTCAGCTTCACGATCAGGTACAGCCGCCAAATCTGCAGGTGGATACAGAATTACCGCACGACCCAGTGCAATCCCGCCCGAACCTGATACGCCCTGAAAGGTTTTGTAGGCAGGCAGGTTGTTGGGTTTGCGGAACACATCAATGTTGCCCACGGCATGCGCATGCGCAATGACACCTGAAAGCTGAGCACAAAGTGTGACTAAAAAGGATTCTGCCGCTTCAGAAAAGTCTTGTTTGTCCTTGTTTTGCACCACAAGAACGCCCATAACTTTACGGCGATACATGACAGGCACGCCAAGGAAGGAATTATAAATTTCCTCGCCTGTTTCGGGTAAATACATGAAGCGTTCGTGTTTGGGCGCATCGTTTAGGTTGACAATTTCTTCACGTTGTCCGACTAAACCGACCAAACCTTCACTGGTATGTAGAGACACATGCCCCACAGCCTCAGGATTTAAACCCTTTGATGCCATGAGCAAATAGCGTTGATTGCGTTCATCGAGCAGGTAAATAGAGCAGACATCCACATGCATGGCTTCTGCGACCTGATTGACCATAATATCGAGTGATTCATGCAAACTGGTGGACGCATTGATTTCTTGTACAATGCGTCTAAGGGTATCCAGTTGCATGTTCGACATACGCGCTACTCCATATTCCAATCAATGATTTGAGGTCAGTTTTACACCACAGATGACCCTATAACAATAAGCTAAAAAATCTACATCTTCATGCAAATTTTAAGGTTTTTTCAGGGGCAATTGATTGCACAACTCCACCATCGCTTTACGGTAGACGTCACGTTTAAAATTGACGACCTGACCAAGCGGATACCAGTAACTGACCCATTGCCATTGATCAAATTCGGGTGGATCTGACAAATTCAGCCGAATATGATGCGCTGACGCTGTCAGTTGCAATAAAAACCACTTCTGTTTTTGACCAATACATACGGGATCCGAATCCGTGCGTATATACCGATGTGGCAAACGATAACGCAGCCAACCTTTAGTTTGCGCGATAACTTGGACGTGTTCGGGCAGTAAGCCAACTTCTTCTCTCAGCTCACGATAAAGTGCCTGTTCAGGGGTTTCTCCATATTGGATACCTCCTTGCGGAAATTGCCATGCATTGTGACCAATGCGTTTTGCCCATAAAACTTGTCCAAACTCGTTTGCCAAAATGATCCCGACATTGGGTCGGAAACCTTCTGAGTCGATCATTTGGCTACCTAAATATTGTTTAATTTATGACTTTGCACTCGGGGATGATGATTTCTTTTCTCCAACTCGAAAACGCAAAGTGTAAATAATGTTAAAATTGCTATGATCTTAACGAATTTCTATCGACTAGCGGAGATAGATTTACAATTTTTTTCTTAAATTTCAGTTTTTACGAGTATTTTCATGAAATTGGCGCTATTTGATCTCGATCACACCTTGTTAAATACTGATTCAGATCATTCTTGGGGTGAGTTTTTGGTAAGTGAAGGCTTGGTCGATCCTGTTCGCCATCGCGCCATGAACGACAAGTTTTATGAAGACTACAAAGCAGGGCAACTCGACCCAATTGCATATAACGAATTTGTATTTGAGTTTTTAACCCAGCACGACAATCAGTACCTCACAGATTTGCATGAATTATTTATGCAAAAGGTGATTCGTCCACAAATGCGCCCTGAAGGGTTTAAAGCTATTCAGCGTCATCAAGAATTAGGGCATGAATTGGTGGGGATTACAGCAACATCTGACTTTATTACTGCACCTATTTTCCGTGAGTTTGGTATTAGTGAAATTATTGCCACCAATGCCGAAGTGGTCGATGGTAAATATACAGGCAAAGTCATTAATACTGCGTGTTATCAACAAGGCAAGTTGGTGCGTTTGGAGCAATGGCTTGCAGGGCGCGAAGTCACAGAATCTTGGGCGTATTCAGATTCCATTAACGACCGTTTCTTGTTGGAATATGCCGATCATGCCATTGCGGTAAACCCAGATGCACGTTTACAGGCTTTGGCGGAAGAGCAAGGGTGGGATGTGCAGGACTGGTCAATTTAAAGCTTAGATTAGTGCAATTGTTGCTGTATCAGGTGTAACTAGTCGCTTGTTTCTGTTTTGTTTTTATTTGCTGCAATGTTGGATTATGTCATTCATTTTTAGAATAGGCATGCTAAGGTAAGACAAGAATTAAAAATGATCAGGAGTGAAAAAATGAGTGGTGTACGCCCAAGAATGACACATTTATTTGAACAACTGGGTTTGGATGCCAGTGAAGCTGCGATTCAGCAATTTATTGAAACGCATCAATTGAATGCAGAAACAACAATTGCCGAGGCAGAATTTTGGACGGAAGCACAGCGTCAGTTTATCGTCGAAAAAATGAAATCGGATGGTTCATGGGCAATTGTGGTAGACCAATTGAATGAATCTTTGCATGAAGATTCGGTGAGTCGTTAAGACTTCACTTGTGTCCAAGTTGAGCCAATAAAAAAACACCCTCAGTACAATCGTGTCTGAGGGTGTTTTTCATTCAAAAGAAACGATTAATCTTTTAGTGTTTCATCATCTCAATCAATTCTAAAACAGCGCGTGATTGCGTTCGTCCCGGATGCCATACCATGCCTAATTGACGGTTCATTTCTAAGTCAATATCTAACTGTTGTAAGTCTTGATTGACCAACGTTTTAGGTAAAACAGACCATCCCAAACCAATTGACACCAACATCCGAATTGATTCTAACGGATTGTTGCTCATGGTGACTTTGGGTTTGACGCCTTGCTTTTCAAATTCTGCCAAAGTGATTTGACTGGTATAAGTTTGCGCGGCAGGCAACAAACTTGGGTAGGCGAGTAAATCGGTCAATTGCAGGTTTTTCTGATGTGCAAGAGGATGAAAAGGCGCAACCACAAACACCAATGGATCATTCCAAATGGTGACATAAGACAGACGTTCATCTAATTTAGGCGGTAAGGTCAGAAAAGCCAGTTCTAAATCGCCCGCCAAAACTTGTTCATGTGCCTGTTCAGAATCGACAAAATGCACATCTAGCGTGACGTTGGGAAATTCTTGCACATATTCACGCAAATGATTGGGTAAATGGTGTAAACCAATATGATGACTGGTACCAATTTTCAGTTTGCCTTGAACCTGTCCTTGCTCATGACTGAGGGTGTGGTGAATATCGCCCAGTTCATTCAGCCAGTTTTTGACTTTGGGTAATAATGAATGTGCTGCATGCGTGGCTTGCACTCCACGACCTGCTGATTCAAACAGTTTCACGCCAAAATAGTCTTCTAGGCTGTGAATACGTTTGGTCACCGCAGGTTGGGTAATAAATAACTGATCTGCTGCCAAAGAAATAGAACCTGTTTCCATGACTTTAACAAAGGCTTCAAAGGCTGCAAGATTCATTTGCACCATCCATAAAGATTTTTTATTACTGTGCTTATTATTTAGAAAAAATTAGAATTAATCAAAACAAATTCTACTTATTTTTAAACTATGCATTCGGGATGATCTTGTAGAGATACAGCAGAGATAAAAAAAGATCATCGTGGGCTGCAACCAAGATGATCTCAAACTGAAATGGAATATTCACAAGCAGAATCTATAAAACCATTAAGCGATAATTTTAGAATCTTGCGTTTGTGCTTTCTTTTCCCAAATCCGCTCGTGAATGAAATACGCAACAGCTTGTACTGTCGGTTCGACCAAACTTAAGGTAATGGCCATCCAAATATTGCCTGTGACTATATAACCGACCACCATCGCCACGGTGATGTGCATGATGTAGTAGCTTAAAGTTTTTTTGAACATGCGTTGATTGTTGGCGACAAATTTTTGAATATGGCTCATGTGAATACTCCTTCTGCTGCTTTGACCGTTTTCTGTGTGGATAGCTAAAGGATAATTATTCTTATTTAATTTGTAAAAACGAATAATTTTGTAATTTTGATTGGAAAATTAGATTTTAATAAAAATATCAAAGATAAAAAATTTTAAGTATCTATCATGTTTTGCTTATAGGTAGGTCGTGATGAATCATTGACATCCTCCCCGACCTAAAGGACGGAGATTCCTACTGCTAGACGCTCATGCCCGAGCGCAAGAATATTCAGTGCGGAATTTACATCCCGATCATGGAGCGTACCGCACTCCACACACTGCCATTCTCTTATTCCAAG